>NZ_JBSFBZ010000063.1:0-43591 GCF_053593195.1 Saccharopolyspora sp. NPDC002376 | reverse complement strand
GAATGGAACGCCGACCCCAAACCCTTCGTCTGGACCAAAACCGCCGACGAGATCCTCGAAACTCTCGCCGCATACTGCAGCCGAATTAACGACTCAGCACACTAGGACGTTTCTTTGGGACTCTTCTTCTTCGACGGCTCCGCCATCCCAGACAGCAGGTCGTTCACCGGCTTCTCGAACGCCGAGTAGATCGCGCCCGCGACGATGCCGGACACGAAGTAGCTGAGGTCAGCACCGCCGAGCAGATCGGCGATCGGACCGCTGAAGACCTCGGTTCCGATGAAGGGAACGGACACGGCCACGCCGATGACGAGGGCACCGATTCCGGCGAGGTTCACCCGCCCGAAAGCACCGTTGCGGTCGTAGAACGCGCTGATGTGCGGATACCCCTCGCCATTTCGGTACACCTTGAAGTAGTTGACCAGCAGGACGGCGAGCCACGGCGTGATGTAGTAGCTCATGAGGTGGAGGAACAGTTTGAGGGAGTCCTCAAACTTCTCGCCGCCGATCGCGAGCGCGATCAACCCTCCGATGACTCCGGCGGCCACCACGGTCACGGCCTGCCTGACCTTGAATTCACAGGTCAGCGTCGCCATGGCTCCGCTGTAGAGGTTGACCGAGTTGTGCGGGATCGCCGACAGGCCGAGTGTGAGGAGCACTACAAAGACCAGCCAGTCGGGCAGCACGAAGCCGAAGGCGTCGATGACGTCGCCGGAAGGATTGACGGTGATCAGGACTGATCCCAGGATCATCATCCACGTGGTTGCCGCGAACAGGCCTGAGGCCGCCCAGGCGAAGATGCTCCGCGAACTCGTGGACTCGGGAAGGTAGCGCGAGTAGTCGGATGCGTAGGGCGCCCAGCTGACCGTGTACCCGAACACCACTGTGAACTGCAGGAGCCAAGCCGTCGCGTACTCGGCGCCGGACAACGTGGACGTCGCGCCCGGGCCGACGCCACGCGAGATCATCACGATCGAAACCGCAGCGAGAACTACGATGCTGATTCGAGTGATCCACTTTCCGAACGAGTGGAGCATCCGATATCCGTAAATGCCGATCAGGATGCTCAGCCCCGCTACCACCACCACCATGGGCGTGTACGGAAGACCGAAAAGCTTCGCGAGGGACTCCGCGCCAAGGACCGTGCCAACGGAGTAGTACCCGACGTACACGAGCAAGGACAGGACAGCCGGCAAGTAGTTGCCGATGTAGCCGAAGGCCGCGCGCCCCATGGGTAACTGCGGCATCCCCAGCTTCGGGCCCATCGAGGCGCAGAGGCCAGTTCCAATGGACCCGAGGAGGTTCGCCGCGATGATCGCCGTGATGCTGCCGGTCAGGCCGAGGCCGGCCTGACCGCCGGTCGCCCCGACGAAGATTCCGGCCAAGTAGATGACGGGCGCGAATCGAGCGGTGAACTGGCTGCTCGCCTTGCCGTAGCGGCGACTGGTCTCCACGTGCTCGATCCCGTGCCGCTCCACGGCCAGTGTTATCTGACCGTCGCCACTCTTCTGCGACATTCTCCGCACCTTTCGACTTCCGGCGCCCAGGGGAGGTACGCGGCGCCCGGAGGGGCATTTACCGTCCGTTGAGATGAATTGCGCTCATCGATGATGAACACCGCGCAGCCGGCTTTGCGGCCGTTGTTCCGGGCCGGAGCCCTGCAGTCGATTCGGTGGTGTGCACGATGTCGGCGTAGGCGACGGGGTCGGTGGCGCCCTCGGTGACGACGACGAGCACCTCGGCATCGGCGTGCAGTCCGATTTGCCCGATCGCCGCGCCGGATTCCGAGCGGAGCTCGTGGAGACCACCCAACGCTGCTGCCCCGGTCTCCCCCGCGACGATCCCGGCGGCAGCGAGCCGCCGCATGGCCTCGTGCGCTCGGTGGTCGCCGACTCCGACGACGACATCGATCCCGCTGCTCAGCCATGGCCAGGCCTGGTGTGAAGGTGTGCCGCAGTTCAAACCCGCCATGACCGAGTTGTGCGGACCGGGCACGCTCACGAGTCGCCCAGCCCGCAGCGACTCGAGCACGCAATTCGCAGCGAGCGGCTCGACGCCTACGAGCAGCATCCCGGGATTGGCTTCCGCGCGCCGGTAGTGGCGCACGGAAGCAGCGGCGAGAGTTCCAGCACCGACCGGCACGATCACCGCGTCAGGACCGTTCGCGTTGTGCTCCCGAAAGAAATCGTCGATCTCCCAGAAGATCGTCGAGCACCCCTCGATCAACGCCCGAGAAATCTGCTCGCCAGCGGCCCCGGAGGGGGCGGATACCACGAGACACCTGTCCGACTCGTCTTCGGCCGACCGCCGCACCGCATCGTCGTAGTCGCCGTCGACCACTGTGACCACGGCGCCTTCTCGCTCGATCGCCTCGATGCGCGCAGCGGCCGTGTTCGCCGGAACGTAGATGCGGGCGCAGAATCCGAAAAGGCGTGCCATTCGCGCGACCGCCTGTCCGCGGTTGCCACCCGTCGCGACTGCGAGGGACAGAGGTTTCAACTCGTCCACCAACGCGATCAGCTCGTCGACGTCGGTCCACGATGGTTCAGCGCACAACCGCTCGCACAACGCGCGGTAGATCGCATACGAAGCACCGAGCACTTTGCAGGACGTCAGCCCGAACCGCGAGCTCTCGTCCTTCACCCAAAGCCGGCCCACGCCCAATTCGGCTGCGATGTCGGGAAGTTCCACCACGGGAGTGCGCTCGTACCCTGGTAGGCGCCGGTGGAAGTCCATCGGCGCGCGATCAGGCCCGACCTCCTGCAGCACGCCATCGACGCGTTCGTTGACGAACAGGTCGCGGGAAGCTGACACCGGGATGCGCACCTCCTGGCTCATGACGACCTCCTGCTCCGGCAGAGCCGGCATTGACCTCGCACGTCGACCTCGGTCGCGTGAGTTCTGCAGGTGTGGTGGGAAGGCTGTCCCTACCCGGTGGCGGGGTCGAAATCGCCTTGTCCGACAGTTGGATCGAGAGGTGCGAGGTGGCAGCGGAAGGCCAATCCTCCGCCGAAGCCGTGGGCTCGTCCGCCGACTTCTGAAGGAGAAGGTAGGCGACCTCCGGCGAGGAACCATCAGCAAGTATCAATGAGAGGCTCGCAGCCGAGTTGTCAATGTTCGCCGTGGACTCGGCAAACCACCGTTCCGCTGGCAGAGCACTGATCAGTCCAGCATCGATGATGCCACCGCCGAACTGCGAACGCGCAGCCGTGGTTCGCTGCGATCAGGCCGCAAACGCGACTTGGAGCTCCAACTCGACCGACGTCCCGCGCACCAGCGGGAGTTGTCCAGAAGCGCAGCCGCGCGGTCCGCTTTGGACAGCGGGCAGCTACGCCGCGACGGGCTTCGCGACCGGCGGGAGGCTCAACTCGAGTCAGCCCAGGTTCTTCTCGGCAACGCTTATCGCTTTCCTTCCTTTCAGCAGTCGGATTCCTCGTGGGCGCCTTCGGTGTTCAACAAGACGACAGTGGCGTCGGGCGGCAATCCGAGATCGGCCCGACTGCCCGGTTCGGCCAGAGCAGCGCGCGCTGCGGCCAGGGTTGCCGCCCCGCACGGTCCGGAAGAGACCCCGAGGGCGTCCAGCTCGCGCGCTGCATCGGCGGCTTGTTCGTCGGACACCGCGATGGCGGCGTCCAGCCCATCCCGCAGGTACGGCCAGGCCAGGGAGGACGGGGTGCCGCAGTTGAGGCCGGCCATGATCGTCGACCCGGTCGGCACCGCGGATGATCGTCCGGCGGTCAGACTGGCTTGGATGCACGCAGCCGTGTCCGGCTCCACCCCCAGCAGAGCGGCCTGCTGTTCGCGGTCGCGACTGCGGTAGTGCGTCACCACGGAGTGGGCCAGCGATCCCACTCCCATCGGGACCACCACCAGCGCTGGTCCGATCGCCGACAACTGTGCGTCCAGCTCGGCGAACATCGTCGAATACCCGTCCACGATCCACTGTGGAATTTTCTCGTAGCCGGACCACGAGGTGTCCTGCAGGAGCACTGCTGCGGGGCGGGATTCAGCTTCCTCGGCCGCGCGCTGCACGGTCGCGTCGTAGTCGTCGCCGAGCACCGTTACCGCTGCCTGCTCGGCGCGAATCGCGGCGATCGCCCCGGGGCCGACGACGTCCGGAACGAACACGTGCGCAGGAATCCCGAGCAGCCGCGCGAAGCGGGCCACAGCTCGTCCGTGGTTGCCGTCGGTCGCGGTCACCACTTCCAACGGGGGCAGCGAGGCGAGCACCGCGCGCAGGCCGTTCCAATCCGCGGGCCCCACGGTTTCGCCGGCGTGTTCGCAGATGACGCGGTAGATCGCGTAGGACACGCCCAGTGCTTTGAAGGCGGGCAGTCCGAATCGGACCGACTCGTCCTTCACCACGACACGCCGCACCCCCCATTCGGCGGCGAACGCGGGCAGGTCCAGCAAGGGCGTCGATGCGTAGTCGGCCAATCTCGTGTGGAAGGCGGCCACCTCGGCAGGCGCAGGAGGGCATGCCCAGTCCCTGGCGCCCGGGTTGAAGAACCAGGAACCGGAGTTCACAACGATGTTCGACGTCACGCGGTTACGATCGCAGCACCACGGCGTGGCGGTAAAGTTAGCGATGTCGAGCGTTACCGTTCGACATCGCCCAAAGATCAGATGAGGCGCCATGTTCGATCTTCGTCGGCTGCGACTCCTGCTCGAGCTCAAGCACCGCGGCACCATCTCCGCCGTTGCCGCCTCGCTGAACTACAGCCCGTCCACGATCTCCCAGCAGCTCTCGCTCCTGGAAACCGAAGTCGGCGTGAAACTGCTCGAACCGATCGGACGGCGCGTGCGACTCACACCGCAGGCCGAGATCCTGGTCGTGCACACCGATGCCATGCTGCGGCAGCTGGAAGCGGCCGAAGCGGAAATCGCGCGGTCTTTGGCAGAACTGACCGGTACCGTGCGGATCGCCGCATTCCAGAGCGTCCTGCTCACCCTTCTCCCCGCTACTCTCGCGGACCTCAACTCCGACCACCCCGGGCTGCGCGTGGAACTGTTCCAAGCAGAACCCGAGGTCGCACTGCCGAAGATGCTCGCGCACGACTTCGACCTGGTCATCGCCGAGGAGTACCCCGGTCATCCCCTACCTCGCCCCGCGGAGGTCGAGTACCGGGAACTGCACCTGGATCACATGTGCTTCGCGCTGCCTCCTACCGACCACGAGGTCGATCCCGTTCAGGTCTGGGAGCTCGTCGCCCAGCGCCCGTGGATCGCAGAACCACCAGGATCGGCCTCCCACAAGTGGATTCAGGAGCTCTGCCGCGGCGCCGGCTTCGAACCCGACATCCGCTACACCACCGATGACCTCCTCGTCCACCGCCGCTTCGTGGAGCACGGCCACGCCGTCGCGGTGCTGCCCGAACTCATCCTGTCCGACGATCCGTCCGACGCGGTGCTGCTGGACATCCCCGGCGGTCCCCATGCTCGCCGCATCGTTGCCGCCTACCGCAAGGACAATGCAGAACATCCGGCCATCAGGGCCTGTCAAGCCGCCCTGGCCGTCGGCCGCGACAGCGCCGAGGATCCGCATCGGTAGCGAGGCCCCAACAGCTCGGCGACTCCGGCCAACGCCGAATTCCAGATGGCAATCCGTCAGCGGCGATCTGGCACGTTCTGACAGAACCTCCTCCTGTTGTTCGTAGAAATGGACATGCCATGGGCGTGCGGTGCTGTCCTACGCTCGACCAGCACACCCACTGGAACAGGGCGCGGCGCCCGCTTCCTCCTGGGAATCCTCGGTATCACAGCGATGTGAAGCCCCCTTCGGACCAGATTGGGAGGCCCCTTGCACGAGTCCACCCCGGCGCGAGAAACGCGATGGCACGTGGTCGTGTGTTCCAAGCAGCTCGGCGTGGCCAAGACCCGGTTGGCCGGTGCGGGGAAGTCCGGCCGAGTTGCGTTGACGCTGGCCATGGTCGAGGACGTTCTCACCGCTGCAACCGCGACCCCGTGCGTTCAGCGCACCACGCTGGTCACCGCCTGCCCGGAGTTGACAGCTGTGGCACGCGCGCACGGTGCGGGAGTGGTTCCCGACCCGGGCAACGGGCTCAACGCAGCATTTCGGAGTGGTGCTGCCGACGCAGGTGGGAAGTACTGGACGGCATATCTACCGGGAGACCTGCCTTGTCTTGCCCCCGAACTCCTTTCCGTCGCCCTGCAGCAGATGGCTGCGCACCCGCTCGCGGTGATCGCCGACCGGGCGGGCGGAGGAACCACGATGCTGACCGCCGCACCCGGTGAAACGGCGCCCCTCTGCTTCGGCCGAGGGTCGCTCTCCCGCCACCTCGCCGCTGGGGCACGTGAAATCACGCCTCCACGAGCGGAACTGGCTTGCGACGTGGACTCCTTGCCCGACCTGTGGATTGCGGTGGGCTACGGGGTGGGACGGGCGACCAGAGCTGCCATTCGTGAACTCCCGCTGGAGCGCTACTCCGAGGCCGCTCCCTAGCGCGTACCCGATGACAGCGCACACCTGCTGGTCCGTTTCGCGCTCAGCCGCGCGTGAAACGGACGCCCTGGCCGGGTCGCAGTTGTCCCACCAGCGGCATTGCCCGGGTGCGGACGACCGCGATCACCGGGTAGCCGCCTGTGACCGGGTGGTCCGGTCCGAAAAGCGTCAGCCGACCGTCCGGCGGCGCCTGCAGCGCGCCCTCGACGACGCCCTCACTGGTCAGTTCGTCGTGGATCCGGCGAGGCAGCGCCGGCCCGGCCAGGCGGACACCGATCCGGTCGGAGTCAGCGGTCACCTCGAAACGGCTTCGCAGCAGGGCCTCGACCGCTGCCGGTTCGAACCAGTCCGCCCTCGGTCCGAGCGAGACCGGGAGGAACTCGTCTTCGACCAGGACCGGCGGCGGGACCACGACGTCGGAAACCGGGACGGGACCTCGCGGTCTTCCGATCGGCAGCACGTCACCCGCGCGCAGCGGTGGCGGACCGAGTCTGGACAGCAGGTCCGTCGAGCGGGAGCCGAGGACCGGTTCGGCTCTGATCCCGCCGCGGACGGCCACGTAACTGCGCAGACCGCGCTCGGGCATGCCGAGGCGGACCATTCCTCCCGCGGGCACGGCGATCACCTGGTGCGTCCAGTGCGAGCGGTTGCCCACCCGCACCGGCAGCGGCGCGCCGGTGATCGCCACCCGCGTCGGGCTGTCGCAGGTGAATGCCAGGCCGCCGTTGGTCACCTCGACCACGGCGGCGCGCTCGTCGTTGCCGACCAGGCGGTTCGCCAGTGCCATGGCGGGCCGGTCGAACGCTCCCGACCCGCCGACACCGAGATGCGCCCAACCACGTCGGCCCACGTCTTGCACGAGCGCGAGCAACCCGGAGTCGACAACAGTCAGCTCCGCGGTCGACTCCGGGTTGGTGGTGATCACGATGTGACCTCACAGAAGACGACTTCGTCCCCGGGCAGCAGCAGCGCGGGCGGATCCGCCTCGGTGTCCCACAGCGAGACTTCGGTGTGCCCGAGAAGTTGCCAACCGCCTGGAGAGCGGCGCGGGTACACCGCGGAGAACTGCCCAGCGATGGCGACCGAACCGGCGGGCACGGCGACCCGGGACTCCTTCCGGCGCGGCACCCGCAAAGTCGGGTCACCGCCGACCAGGTAGGCGTAGCCGGGCGCGAAGCCGCAGAAGCCGACCTGCCACGGGGTTGCGGTGTGCCGGTACACCACCTGCCGTTCGTCGAGGCCGCAGTGCTCCGCGACCCAGCTGAGGTCTTCGCCGTCGTAGCGCACCGGAATCTCGACCCTGCGGGTCTCCGCCCGCACCACCGCACCGACCTCGAGATCGCGCAGCAGTCCTTCGACTGTCGGCGGATCGGTGCGCGCGGGATCCACGACCAGCAGCAAGGTGTCCAGTGCCGGCACCAGGTCGACGACCCCGTCGAGATCCGCGGCGCGGACCGCCGCAGCGAACGCGTGGACGCGGCGGTTGTCGCCCAGCTCGACGAGCAAGCCGGTGTCGCCGCACCTGCGGGTGATGAGCTCCCCGGCCAACTGGATCAGCCGATTCGGGTGACCTGCACGCCCGCCGCCTCCAAGGCCTTGCGGGTCGCTCGGGCGATGTCGACAGCGCTCGTGGTGTCGCAGTGCACCAGGATCGCCTCGGCCTCGATCGAGATGCGAGTGCCGTCGATCGCGGTGATCACGCCCTCGGTGACCATCTCGACCGCGCGCGCCGACGCCTGCTCGGGGTCCGAGAGCATGGCGTTCGGCTCCGTCCGCGGGACCAGCAGGCCTTCCGGGGTGTAGGCCCGGTCCACGAAAGCCTCGGCCACGACGTCGAGTCCGGCGTCGCGGGCCAACCGCCAGGTCTCGGTGCCCACCTGCGCGAGCAGCGGCAGATCCGCGTTGTACTCCTTGGTGGCGTCGACGATCGCTTGGGCGTGCTCGGTGACGGTCGCCGCTGCGTTGTAAAGCGCACCATGAGCGCGGATGTAGTCGATCTTCCCCCCTGCCAGGCGGGCGAACACCTCGAGGGCACCCATCTGGTAGAGCAGGTCGTCGGTCAGCTCCTGCCTGGTGTAGGCGATGAAGCGGCGGCCGAACCCGTGCAGATCGCGGTAGCTGACCTGCGCACCGATCGCGATGTTCTTCTCCACCGAGAGCTCGCAGGTCCGGCGCATGATGCCCGGATCGCCCGCGTGGAAGCCGCACGCGATGTTCGCCGCGGTGACCACGTCGAGCAACGCCTCGTCATCTGCGAGCGTCCACCGGCCGTACCCCTCGCCGATGTCGGTCGTGAGTGCCACCTGAGGCATTATGCACCCTCCTGCTCGAACTTCGCTGATGCCGAATTGGTAGGTCTTACCCGTGCGAGGCGCGGACCGGCCGCGTGAAAGCAATTCTCAGCGCACACGATTCGGCAGAACTTCCACCGAATAGAAAGAACATTCAGTTGTTTCACCCGGGCGACCAGTCCGAACCGCGCCAGAACCCACATCAAGCCGGCGTTAACACCTGACACCATGTTACGAATGAACCATCACCGCACTGGCACATGGTGACAAAGTGCCGCTGCCCACACTGTCTCGCTCTGACGTGGAAACCCGTCGATCACGGCCTTAACATGCCTTTCCCCAGGTCACGCGGACCGACTCGGCAGGCGCACCCGCCTTGGGATACACCGCCAGCGGGAACAGCGCTACCGCACGCTCCGATTCTGGGAGGTCGTGCCAAACAATGCCGCTTGCATTGGCAGATATAGCCATTCGATCCTCGGCGCCCCGCCCATAGGCTCCGATGTGACGATCGACGGCAATCATCGACCAGATGACGCCGGCGCCCGCCGCACGAAGGAGGCGAACAGATTGACAGGCACACAGGCGATGCAGGACGTGATCGCGATTGTGGGCGGAACCGGTCCCCAAGGCTCCGGACTCGCCTTCCGCTTCGCCCGCGCCGGTTACCGGGTCGCACTCGGCTCGCGGTCTCTTGAACGCGCCGAGGCGAAAGCAGCTGAACTGCGCGAACGAGGAGCTTCCCACATCACCGCAGCGACCAACGTCGAGGCCTGCGCCCGTGCTTCCCTGGTGGTGATGGCAATCCCGTACGACGGTCACGACCAACTCGTGCAGGAACTCTCCCCCCACCTCAGCGGCAAAATCGTTGTCACCTGCGTGAATCCGCTGACCTTCGACAAACGCGGGCCGATCGGCCTGCTGCCCAGCGACAGCTCGGCAGCGGAGATGGCCGCGTCGCTGCTACCGGAGTCCGCGGTGGTCGGCGCGTTCCACCACCTTTCGGCGGTCGCTCTCAACGACCCGGACGCCGATCTCAGCGGCCAAAGCGTGATGGTCGCCGCTGACGACGAAGACGCCGCGGACCACGTCGCCGAACTGGCGAGTGCAGTGACCGGCGCCCGGGGTGTCTGCATCGGACCTCTGCGGCTCAACCGCCACCTCGAACCCCTCACAGCCGCGCTGATCAGCATCAACCGGCGCTACAAGACCCACTCCGGCATCGCCCTGGCCGGCGTGCCCGACGGTCCCCCGGTGCGCCGATGACCGCGGCGACCCCACATGCGATGCGACGTGCGTTGGCGCGCCTGGAGCGCGGTGCGCAATTGGACGTGGCCGAAGCGGCGGTATTGCTGCACGCGCAGGGCCAAGACCTGGAAAGATTGTGCACAGCTGCGGCGCGGATACGCGACGCCTGTCTGGAGGGCGTTGCTCGCCCACGCACGATCACTTATTCCCCGAAGGTATTCCTGCCGGTAACGCGGTTGTGCCAAGACCGGTGCCATTATTGCACTTTTGCGGAGACCCCCCGGCCAGGCGGCGCGTGCGGGACGCGCGCCGTTCATGTCGCCGGACGAGGTGTTGGCAATCGCGGAGGAAGGCGCGCGGCGGGGATGCGCAGAGGCGTTGTTCGCGCTCGGCGATCGACCTGAGGAGCGGTGGCCGCAGGCCCGGAAGTGGTTGGAGGAGGAGGGGTACGACTCCACCCTGGCCTACGTGCGGTCGCTCGCCGTCGGCGTGCTCGAGGAAACCGGTTTGCTGCCGCACATCAACGCCGGGGTGATGAGCTGGGAAGAAATGGTGCGGTTGCGTCCGGCGGCTCCGTCGTTGGGGATGATGTTGGAGACGACATCGCGGCGGTTGTTCGAGACCCCGGGCGAAGCGCACTTCCGCTCTCCGGACAAGGATCCCGTGGTGCGGATCCGCGTGCTGGAGGACGCGGGCCGGTTGTCGGTGCCGTTCACGACCGGACTCCTGCTCGGGATCGGGGAAACGTTGCTCGAGCGGGCGGAGTCAATCTCCGCACTGCGGCGGGTGGCGCGGACCTACGGGCACGTGCAAGAAGTGATCGTGCAGAACTTCCGCGCCAAGCCGCGCACCGCGATGCAGCGGGTCGACGACCTCGGGATGGCCGAGTACCTCGCGGCCATCGCGGTCACCCGAGCGGTGCTGGGGCCGAAGATGCGGGTGCAGGCACCGCCGAACCTGTCGAACGCCTCCGCGCGATCACCGACGCCGCTGGGTTCGAGCTCCGGGCCCGGCTCACCGCTCACCCCGGGTACGTTGGCGGGAGTGGACGACTGGGGAGGGGTCTCCCCGCTGACACCGGACCACGTGAATCCGGAACGGCCCCGGCCACCGGGCGGCGAGCAGTGGATCGACCCGCGCCTGTCCGCCCACGTGACCGCGCTGGCCGCCCCGGACGGACTGCTGCGCGGGGGAGTGCGACCCGTCGGCTTGCCCTGGCAGGAACCCGACGGCGGTCTCCAGGACGCGGGCGGCTCCGGACGGGTCGACTTGGCCCACGAGGTCGACACCGAGGGCCGCACCGCTGACCGGCGAGCGGACTTCAACACGGTTTACGGCGATTGGGACGAGGTTCGCGCCATCGTGCCCGACCCGGGCACTTCCCGAACTCCCCCGCGCGCCTCGACAGACAGCCTCGCGGCGTTGCGCGCGGCCGAGGCGAATCCGGGCGGCCTGTCCGACGCCCACGCGTTGACGCTGATCACCGCGGAGAGCGACCTGCTCGACCAGGTGTGCCGACTGGCCGACGAGCTGCGACGCGATGCGGTCGGCAACGAAGTCACCTACGTGGTCAACCGGAACATCAACTTCACCAACGTCTGCTACGTCGGTTGCTGGTTTTGCGCGTTCGCCCAACGCCGCTCCGACCCGGACGCCTACTCCCTCTCCCTCGAGCAGGTCGCCGACCGGGCCGAGGAGGCGTGGCGACTGGGCGCGACGGAGGTGTGCATGCAGGGCGGCATCGACCCCGAACTGCCGGCCACGGGCTACTTCGACCTGGCCCGCGCGGTCAAACAACGCGTCCCGCGCATGCACGTGCACGCGTTCTCACCGATGGAAATCGTCAACGGCGCGACTCGCACCGGGCTGTCCTACTCCGACTTCCTGTCGAAGGCGCGCGATGCGGGCCTGGACACCATCCCTGGCACAGCAGCCGAAATCCTCGACGACGAGGCCCGCTGGGTGCTCACCAAGGAAAAGCTCCCGACCGCTGCTTGGATCGACATCGTCTCCACCGCCCACCGAGTCGGACTCCGGTCGAGTTCCACGATGATGTACGGCCACGTGGACAACCCCCGCCACTGGATCACGCATCTGCGCGTTCTCACCCGGATCCAGGACCAGACCGGCGGATTCACTGAATTCGTACCGCTGCCGTTCGTGCACAACTCAGCACCGATCTACCTCGCCGGCATCGCCCGCCGCGGCCCCACCCACCGCGACAACCTCGCGGTGCACGCTTTGGCCCGGATCCTGCTCCACGGTCGCATCGACAACATCCAGACGAGCTGGGCCAAGCTCGGCGTCGAGGGTACGCGAGCCATGCTCCGATCTGGTGCGAACGACCTCGGCGGCACCCTCATGGAGGAAACCATCTCCCGCATGGCGGGTTCCGAGCACGGATCAGCCAAGACCACGACCGAGCTGGTTCAGCTCGCCGCTGGCGTCAACCGACCGGCGGTGCAGCGAACGACCGCCTATCAACCGCTCCACGATCCGCTTCCGGCACGAGGGATTCAGAGCACAGGAACCGATACCAGGCCGGGCTCGTGCCGTCCGGGCAAGCTCTCCGGGGACAGTTAACCGATGCGCATCGTGTCCATGCGTCACTGGAAGATGACCGGGATCGCGGCGAGCGATTCCCAACCCGCGTACACGGTGAACAGCCAGGAGAGCACACCGAGAGTCAGCAAGGACTTCGGGTAGCGATAGCCCGCGAGGAGGTCGCGGCGGCGCCAAGCGACCCACAGGATGACGGTGAGCCCGAAGGGCAAGATCAGGCCGTTGAAGGCACCCGCGAAGACCAGCAGCGCCTTGGGCCCCTTGCCGATGACCAGGAACCCGATCGTGCACACCGCGATGAAACCGGAGACCCAGAGGTTGAACCGCTTGTCGACCGCCGGAATCAGGGTTCTGAGGAACGACATCGAGGTGAACGACGCGCCGATGATGGTCGTCATGCCGGCCGTCCACAGCACGAGGCCGAAGATCCGCCTACCGGCATCGCCTGCGGCTGCGAAGAACGCCGAACCCGCGGGGTCGGTGGCGCTGAGCGTCACCCCGGTGGCGACGACGCCGAGGACGCCTAGGAACAACAGGACCCGCAGCACTCCGGTGACCATGACCGCGTTGACCGAGCCGCGGCTGATCGACTTCATATGCTCGGGCCCGGTGGCGCCTGCTTCGATCAGCCGGTGCGCACCCGCGTAGGTGATGTACCCGCCGACGGTGCCGCCGAGCAGTGTGAGGACAGGCAGGAAGTCGAGGTTCTGCGGGGTGAACGTGCGCGCGATCGCCTCGCCGACCGGCGGGCTCGTCCGGAAGGCGATGAACGCGATCAACCCGATCTTGACAACCCCAAGTGCGAGCACCGCCTTGTCGAAAGTGCCCTCCATGGCCTTGTAGGTGAAGATCCCGATGGCCACCACCGCGCTGATCACAGCGCCGACTCGGACGTCCAGCCCGACCAGGTTCTGCAGCCCCTGCCCCGCACCGGCGACATTGCCCAGGCAGAAGATCAAACCGCCAATGGTCACGAGCACGGCGAGCACGTGCCCGGAATACGGCAGGACCTTGTTCGCGAGGTCCTGCGCCCGCATGCCGCTGAGCCCGATCACGCGCCAGACGTTGAGCTGGATGAACACGTCGATGATCACGCTCGCCACGATCGCAGCGGCGAACGAGGCACCGTACTTGCCGGTGAAGGTAGCGGTCTGGGTGATGAAGCCGGGGCCTGCCGCCGACATCGCCATCAGCATGATCGCGCCCCCCATGGCGAGCGCTCGGTTCACCGTGCGGCGAGTCGATGGAACCGAGCTATCCGAGGCCGTGTCACCGGCGCTGAGGGGTCCCTTGGTCGCGCTGTCCGTCTCGTGCGGTTAGGCCATCGTCGCCCTCCCTGGGGGTTGCCCTGCAGGAGCAGGAAGCCGTTGAAGTTGTCCTGGAAGTACGGCCGCCCAGGAAGATCACCAGCACGGTGCCGAGCAGCCTGCCGGTCGTGCTCGGCGTGCGGTGCCCGGCCCGCCCCGGGGCAGGCGAACGTCGCCGGTCCTCGCGCGAAAGCCGGTTCGCTCGCGCTCCGACCCTTGCCGGAGAAGTTAGGCGATCCCCGCCGAGGAACCAGTGGTACGAATCGACCAGAGGCGCGCGACGAAGTTGGCAACGTTCGTCGTGGACTCCTGGTCAGCGGGCGGCGTCGGACACGTCGCGCATCTCCAGCACTTGGAGGGCGACGGACAGCTTCAGGCAGAGTCGGGCGTCGGACATGAACGGGCCGACCAGGCGCTCCAACTTGACGATGCGGTAGCGCATCGTGTTGTAGTGGAAGTGCAGGATGCGGGACGCCTCGGCCACGTTGAGGTGGCAGTCCAGCAGGACTGCGAGGGTCTTCACCAGCTCAGTGCGCTCCCGGGGTTCGAGCTCGAGCAGTCGTCCCAGGGCATCCTGGGCGAACTCGCGCAGCTCGTCGGGATCGTCGATGAGGCTGAGGAGTCGGAACAGCCCGAGGTCGCCGAACATGGTGATCTTGCCCGGCCCCTGGGACCGCCGTCCCATGTGGAGCGCCTTGCGAGCCTCCTCGTACGCGATGGGAATCCGCTGCGGATCGTCCACCGGACAGCTCACCCCGATGGAAAACTCCTGCCGCGTGGTCGATTTCAGCCCGTGCCACACCGCCTTCGGCATCGCCGCAGGGTCGTCGCCCGCGCCTACGACCGCAACCAGGTTGCTCGCGAACGCCGCCGCCGCCGAATGCCGGTCGTGGTTGCGGATCTCAGCGCACCACAGGTCGATGTACCGCTGCTGTCCGAGGTCGGGGTTGCCCGCGTGCTCCGCACTGCTCGCCAGCGCATGTTCCGCCCGGCTGACCACGACGACCAGCGGGCGCTGCAAGTCCCAACCGAAGGTGGCGCCGCGTGCCAGCGCATCCGCGATGTCGACGGGGGTACCGGTCACCAGGTCGTGCAAGGTGTTGGCTTCGAACTGGCGCTCCACGGCGGTCACCGCGAGCTGGCGGGTCACGTCGAGGGCCGCGACGACCGCGGCCTGGTCGACGGCGATCGTGACGTCCATCCCCATCGGGTCCCAGTGCCCGAACGCCGTGAGGTGGCCGTGCGAGAGATCGCCCGCCCGGATCGGGGCGATGATGCCGGTGAGGTCGTGCGCCAGCTCGTGCACACCGGGGCTGAGGTGGGAGATGCGCAGCCGGTCGTTCCGGTCGAGGAGGCCGAGGTCGGCGAGCCGCTGCTCCTCGTGCGGCGAATGCACCGCGGCCAGGACCCGGCCGGAACTGTCCGTCGCCACCACGGCCGCAGCGCCGAGCAGCTCCGAGAGCTTCGCGGCGATGTCGGGCAGCCTTCCGCCCGTGAGCACGATCTGGAGGAACGCGTCGTGGATCTCCTTGGACCTCGCGATCGTGGCGGCCTGCCGGTTGACGATGTCGGAGAACACCCGGCTGAGGATGTCGTCGAAGGCGACATCGTTGGGGATCTCCACGATCGGCAGCGCAACGCGGTCGGCAGTGTCGAGCACGACCTGCGGCAACCGCCGACCGCTGGAGCTGTACTTGATGCCGAACGCTGCGATGTCCCGCGCCGCGAACTCGGTCACCAAGCGCGTCAGCTCGGCTTCGTCCTCCGGCAGCGGGTAATCGGTGCTGAGCAGGAACTCGTTCTCCTTGATCCACGGGAGGATGTCCGGCACCGTCATCACGTTCAGCCGCTGGATCCGCCGGTGCAGCCCGGCCTTCCCGGCGGACACCACCGCGGCTTCGAAGATCTCCATGTTCAGCAGGTCGCGCACCGAGAGTTCGCCGGTGATGTGTCCGAAGTCCGCCTCTGGGGAATCGCTCACGGCACACGCTCCTCGCCAACTTCTGCCAATGACCACTGGCGGTTGCTGGGGAATGCTGCCATGCGAGACGGGCAATCACCATGCCTGCGGCGAGTTTCGACGTCGCCGCAACGAGATCCGCGGGGTGCCGTCTCGGAGGCGGTGCCACCAGTGGTTCGGACCGCGCTTCGCGAGCAGTGACAAGCACGTTCGGTCGCCCCGCCGTCCCCGGGACTCCATGTCACTCGATGACAAATGGCCGAGTTTCCGGTGTCAACTCATGACATAGGAACCGGCGAAACCCGCTCATACAGTGGGCCGCAGCAGAGCTCTCGCACAGGAGAGGACGACATGCCAGCGAAATTCGGGCTAGCCGTGGAAAACTTCACCTCGGCGCAGAAAACACCTCAAATCGAGGACCTGCTGGCCACGGCTCGCCGGGCCGAGGAACTCGGATTCAACTCCCTCTGGGCGTGGGACCACCTCTTCCTCGGCAGCCGACAACCCTTCCCGCAGCTCGAGGTCCTCACCACGCTGGCGGTGCTGGCGTCGCACACCACGACCATCGAGCTCGGGACCGGGATCCTGGTCCTGCCGATCCGCGACCCGGCGCTGCTGGCCAAGACCGCGGCAACGATCCAGTCGATCTCCCAGGGTCGGCTCCGCCTCGGGCTCGCGGCAGGTTGGTACGAGCGCGAATTCGACGCCACCGGCACACCGTTCAAAGGCCGCGGCCGGACCTTCGAGCGCAACCTCGAGATCTGCAAGGAACTCTGGACCCAGGACGAGGTCACCGGCACCTGGGACGACCTGTCCTTCCGCCGCGTCAAGATGTTGCCGCTCCCGCAGCCCCGCCCCCAGGTCCTCATCGGCGGGTACGTCGACCGCGTGCTCAAGCGGGTCGCCACGCTGGGCGACGGCTGGCTGACCTACTTCTACACCGCCGAGGCGTTCACCGAGTCCTGGGGCAAGATCCGGGGATTCGCCGAAGAGGCGGGGCGCGACCCCGGCGAGCTCCACTCGCTCAACCAGCTCCCGATCTGCATCGGATCCTCCAAGGAGGAGGCGCAAGCGCGCGTCGGTCCGTGGCTGGCGTCCTACTTCGACACGCCGGAGTGGAGCAGCGCGACCCCCGACAGCGCGATCTGCGGGACGCCCGAGGACTGCGCGGAGCAGCTCGCCGCCCACCTCGACGCGGGCGTGCAGGAGATCTGCCTGGTCCCGTACGAATACGACTCCGAGCAGGTCGAGCGATTCGCCAGCGAGGTCCGGCCGCTGCTGGGCAGCCTGGTGGGGGCGCCATGAGCGCGCGGCTCATCACGCCAGGCACCGAGGCTGCCCGCACAGACCTCAGCGGGCACAGCCGGGCTGCCGAGGACAAGCGCACGACGGCCGCCGATGCGGTCCAGCGGCTGGTGACCGACGGTGCGGTGATCGGCGTCGGCGGGACCAACCACGCGCGCACGCCGATGGCACTGCTCATCGAGGTGCTGCGCCAAGGCCGCACCGGGCTGACGATGACCCGCCCGCTGTCGTGCTTCGAAGCCGAGGTCATGCTGGCGACCGGCGCGGCCGACCGGGTGATGACCAGCTGGGTCGGCATCGGCCACGGCTGGGGTCTGGCCCCGGTGCTGCGCCGCCTGGTCGAACGCGGCGAGGCGGCCTTCGAGGAGTGGAGCCACCTGGGCATCGGCCTGCGCTACAAGGCCGGCGCGATGGGGGTTCCGTTCCTGCCCACCATCAGCATGCTCGGGTCCGACATCAACCGGCAGCTGGAGCTGAACACGATCACCTGTCCCTACACCAGTCAGGTGCTCAACGCCGTGCCGAGTCTCAATCCCGACGTTGCGCTCGTTCACGTTCAGCGCGCCGACGCCGCGGGGAACGCGCAGATCGACGGATACGAGCTGATGGATGCGGACCTGGTGCTGGCCTCCCGTCGCGTGATTCTCACGGCTGAGGAGATCGTGCCCACCGACCAGCTTCGCCTCGACCCAGCACGGACCCTGGTGCCGGCCTTCGCCGTCGACGCCGTGGTGCACCAGCCGATGGGCGCCTACCCGCACGAGTGCTACGGCCACTACGAAGCGGATCTCGACGAGTTCGGCGCGTACGTGCAGGCGGTCCGGGCCGATGGGCTCGACGGAGCTCGCGCGTACGCCGCCGGTTTGGTCGCGCACGCCGATCACGACGCGTACATCGGCTCGGTCGATCCCCGCAGCCTCGCGGCGATCCGCCGCACTGCCGAGGAGATGATGCCGCGATGATCGACTCGCTGATGCAGGAGCGGGTGCACGCGCCGCAGCACCCGCAGGCCCGGCCCGACGAGATCATGACCATCGCCGCGAGCCGACTGCTCGAGGACGGCAAGGTGCTGTTCGCCGGCATCGGCCAGCCGCTCGTGGCCGCCGCGATCGCCAAGCGCCGACAGGCGCCGCAGCTGACCGTGCTGCTCGAGGGCGGGATGATCGGCATCGAGCTGCAGCCCGGTGAGGTGCCTGCCTCGACCAACGAGGTCCGCGCCGCGGTCGGCGCCCAGATGCTGACCAGCGCCTCGGACATCTTCCTGATGGCCCAGCGCGGTTTCTTCGACTACGGCTTCATCGGCGCTGCGCAAGTGGACCGGTACGGCAACGTCAACACCAGCATCGTCGGCGACCCCGCGAAACCGACCGTCCGGCTGCCCGGCCCGGGCGGTGCCAACGACATCGCGTCGATGTGCAACCAGGTTGTGATCGTCACCCAGCACGAACCACGACGGTTCGTCGACCAGGTCGACTTCGTGACGAGCCCCGGCTACCTCACCGGCGGCACCAGCCGCCACGACAGCGGGCTGCTGCACGGCGGACCGAGCTGGGTGGTCACCGACCTGGCGCTGCTCGACTTCGCCCCGCACTCCCACCGGATGCGGGTTCGAGCGCTCCAGGCCGGAGCGACCCTCGACCAAGTGCACGCGGCCACCGGTTTCGAGTTGCTGGTCCACGAGGAGCTCGGCTACCTGCAGCCGGTTGCGGACGTCGAACTCGAGGTGCTCCGCAACCTCGTCGGTCGGGCGGAGGAATCCCCATGAGCATCCAGGAAATCGTGCCGACCGCCGCCGACCGCACGCCGGCGACCTGCTTCGAGTACCAGCGCGCCGAATCGTGGGCCGACGCCGTGGAGCTGCTCGAGATCTGGGATGGGGAGGCCAAGATCCTCGCCGGCGGCCAGAGCCTGGTGCCGATGCTCAACCTGCGGCTGGCGTTCCCCGGCGCGCTGATCGACGTCAACTCGGTGCCGGCAGGCGACCCGCGGGTCGAAGACGGTTGCCTGGTCATCGACGCCAACACCCGGCACCGCGTGCTGACCTCTTCCGAGGTCGTCCGGGCGCACGCCCCGATGCTCGCGCACGCGGTCCGCCTCGTCGGCAACGTCCGGGTCCGCAACCGCGGCACGTTCGGCGGATCTCTCGCGCACGCGGATCCCACTGCGGAGATCGGGTGCGTCGCGCTGGCGCTCGGCGCCGAGTTCGACGTGCTCGGACCGGAGGGGCCCCGGACGGTGGCCGCCGAGGACTTCTTCATCACCTACCTGACCACGGCGCTGGGGCCCGAAGAAGTGATCACAGCAGCGCGATTACCGGTCGGCGGTGACCTGCGGTGGGGCTTCCACGAGGTGGTCCGGCGCTATTCGGACTTCGCGACCGTGAGCGTCAGCGTCGTCGCGCGGTCCGAGGCCGACCTGCGAGTCGTGCTCGGGGGCGTCGCCGACCGGCCGGTCCTGGTCGACCGCGAACTGCTCGAGCCGGCGCTCGCCGACCCCGGTTCCCCGGACCGCGCCCGCGAGAGCGCCGAGGCGATCGCGGCGTCGCTCGAGCCCGACACCGATCTGCACGCGACTGCCGACTACCGACGGCGACTGGTGGCGGTGCACACCCGGCGCCTGCTCGAACAGGCGCTCCGCGAGGAGGCCACAGCATGATCCGGACCCAGCTCACGCTGCGCGTCAACAACCGCGAACACGAGATCTGGGTTCGCAACGACCGCACCCTGCTCGACGTGCTCCACGACGACCTGGGCATGCCCGACGTGCGCTACGGCTGCGCCGAAGGCGTGTGCGGCACGTGCACGGTGCTGCTGGACGGCGAGCCCGTCAGCGCCTGCAGCATGTACGCCGTCCAAGCGGAAGGCCACGAGGTGATCACCCTCCGCGGCTGGTCGGATCCCCAGGACGAGCCGCACCCGCTCCAGAAGCGCTTCTTGGAGCGCGGCGCTTCGCAGTGCGGGTTCTGCACCGCCGGGATGCTGCTCACCGCGGCCACCCTGGCCCAGCGCAACCCGGAGGCCTCCCGCGAGGAGATCCGACACGAGCTGGTCGGCAACCTGTGCCGGTGCACCGGTTACCAGGCGATCGTGGACGCGGTCGACGACTACCTGCACGCGTCGGCGGAGCAGACCGCCGAGACCGGAGGTGCCCAGTGACGACGGTCGACCCCGGGACCACCCCGGAGACCACCGGGCCGACCGAGCTCGACCCGGACGCCGACTCGGGTCCGCTGGAGCGCGAGCGGGACTTCCGCGTCGTCGGCCAGTCCCCCGCGCACCACGACTTCGTCAACAAGGTCCGCGGCACCCTGCTGTACGCCGCCGACTGGAGCCTGCCGGGCATGGTGCACGGCAAGGTGGTCCGATCCGACACCGGCCCCGCCAAGATCGTCAGCATCGACACCTCGGCCGCGGAACGGCTCGAGGGCGTGGTGGCCGTGCTCACGGCGGCGGACGTCCCGCACAACGCGATCGTCGAACACGCCAGCGGCGGGCTCGGCGAACTCACCGTCGAGCAACCGGTGCTCGCCGTCGACCGGGTCCGGTACGTCGGGGAGCCGGTCGCGGTCGTGGCCGCCACCGACCCCGAGATCGCGGCCGAAGCGGCGGATCTCGTGGAGGTCGTGTACGAGCCGCTGCCGGGTGTCTACAGCCCGGAAGACGCCTTGGCCGAGGGCGCTCCGCTCGTGCACGACGAGGGCAACGTGCTGGTCAACTGGCGCCTCGAGCGCGGGGATCTCGATGCCGCGTTCGCCGAGGCCGACGTCGTCGTCGAGGACACCTACCGCAGCCAGCACGTCGAGCACGCCTACCTCGAAACCGAGGCCGGCGTCGGCTGGATCGAGAACGACGTGGTGACGCTGCGCATCTCGACGCAGGTGATCGAGCACGCCACCGAGATCGCCTCGATCCTCGGTCTGCCGCAGAGCCAGGTGCGCGTCATCGCCTCGTACATGGGCGGCGGCTTCGGCGGCAAGGAGGACATGACCGTCGAGCCCTACATCGCCCTGCTGGTGTGGCGGACCGGCCGCCCCGTGCGGATGGTCTGGACGCGCCAGGAGTCGATCCTGGCCAGCACCAAGCGGCACCCGTTCACGATGCGCTACCGGACGGCGGCGACGAAGGAGGGCAAGATCCTGGCCGTCGACGCGGACATCGTCGGCGACGCCGGTGCTTACCCCTGCCTCAGCGCCCGGGTGCTGTTCGCCGGGGCGGCGCTGTCCACCGGCCCCTACAAGGTGCCGGTCGTGCGCGCCCGCTCCCGCGCGGTGTTCACCAACAACGTGCCGACCAGCGCCTTCCGCGGTTTCGGCGCGATGCAGGTGGTCTTCGCCTATGAGTCCCAAATGGACGCTTTAGCCGCGAAACTCGGCTTGAGCCGCGAAGAAGTGCGCAACCGCAACCACATCGAGAAGGGCGATCTCACCGCCGCCGGCGAACCGGTGACCACCGCGGTCGCCGTCCACGAGACCCGTCGAGCCGCGCTCGAGATGCTCGGTGAGCCGAGCCGGCCCAGCGGCCCGCACACGGTGGTCGGGCGCGGCTTCGGCAGCAGCATGCAGCCCTACGGGCGGACCATCTGGTTCCGCGACCACGCCTCGGCATGGGTGACGCTGCAGGCCGACGGGACGCTGCTGATCCGCAGCGGCGTGACCGACCTAGGGGCCGGGCAAGCGGCGAGCTTGTGCCAGATCGCCTCGGAGATCCTCGGTGTGCCGCTGGCCGACATCAGCGTCTACATCGGCGACACCGCGCTCAACCCGCCCGCCGGTGGCACTTTCGCCACCCGTCAGCTCTACATGTCGGGCAACTCGATCCTGCGAGCGGCGAGGAAGCTGCGCGACCAGCTGTCCCCGGTCGCGGCCAAGACCCTCGGCGTCGCTGAGGACCAGCTGATCTGGGTCGACGGGATGGTGCGCACCGAGGACGGTGACACCGGCCTGAGCCTGCCCGAACTGGTGCGCGCCGCGACCGACGCCGGGGTGGACACCTCGGTGCTCAACACCTGGCGCGCCCGGTCCGGCGGTTTCAACCCCGATGAGGGGCAGGGGCACACCTTCCCCGACTACACCTTCGGCACCCACGCCGCCGAGGTCGAGGTGGACCTCGAAACCGGCGACGTCCGGCTCCTGAAGTACGCCGCGTGCCACGACGTCGGCCGCGCGATCAACCCGGTCCGGGTCCAGGGGCAGATCATCGGTGGCGCGGCGCAGGGCATCGGCTACGCGCTGATGGAGGACTGCGCGACCGAAGCCGGACGTCCGCTGTCCTCGCTGTTCGCCGACTACCTCATCCCGTCCTCGATGGACCTGCCCGACATCGGGGTGGCCGTGGTCGAGAGCGGCGAAGGCCGGGGCCCGCTCAACGCTCGCGGCGTCGGCGAGCCCCCGATCGGACCGCCGGCCGCCACCATCGCCAGCGCCGTGGAGGACGCCATCGGCATCCGGCCCACCGAACTGCCCATCACTGCCGAGCGGGTCATGGCCCTGCTCGACCAGCGCGCCCGGACGGACGCGGAGAGAGGAGAGCACACGTGAAGCTGCAGCACCAGACCGAGGTCAGCGCCAGCGCCGAAGACGTGTGGGCGTTCCTCCAGGACACCCGCGCCGTGGCCAAGTGCCTGCCCGGCGCTGAACTCGTCAACGAACTCGGCGACGACCGGTACGAGGGCGTGCTGCGAATCGCCATCGGGCCGCTGAAGATGAACTACGCCGGTGACGTCCTCGTCGTGGAGCGCAACGCCGAGGACCACCGGATGGCGCTCAACGCCACCGGCCGCGACAAGCGCGGCTCCGGCGCCGTTCAAGCCAACGTGCGGCTCCAAGTCACGTCCGCCGACGAAGGCAGCCGGATCGAGGTCATCTCGGACGTCCACCTGAGCGGCCGGATCGCGTCGCTGGGGCGCGGAGTCCGCGACGTCTCCAATCGAATGTTCGTGGAATTCGCCGACCAGCTCAGCAACCGTATCGAGCAACCCGAGCCGGGCGCCGGCACGACAGCACCTGCGCCCACCCCGCTCCTATCCGGTCGGTCCGCCAGCACGATGCCGGCGGCGACCACGGCGCCGGCGAAGCAGGCCCCAGCCGGCAATGCGCAGAAGGCGGGCGAGATCAAGGTCTTGTCGCTCGTGTGGACGGTCACCAGAGAACGGTTCGCCGACTCCTTGGAGAAACTGAGCATCCGCGTACGTCCCCGCTGAAGACCGCGCAGCGCCGGTGATCAGCGGGAAGGCATGGGGTGCGTCAAGGACGCTTCTATGTAGTCGTGTGTTCGTGGGCAGATGCGCCATCGGGTAAAGACGATGTCGTGAAACGCCCTGTTGAGTTGCCGGTCGCCGCCGCGGTTGAGCCTGTGCCGAGTGGTCCGGCAGCTGCTGGCAGGCAGCGGCCTGACGCCGGTAAGAGCGGCGAAGGCCGCTTCGTTGCGGCAACGCCCAGCGTGTGACCAGGACACGATCGCCTGGGCGCCGCTGACCGGCCCAACAACCAATTTGTCCAGTAATAGTGGGGAAAACGCGGTCACCAGTTCGGTCAGATGCTGCTTGTTGTCGGTCAGCACGTGACCGGCGTCGCGGAGGGCGAGCGCAAGGCGGCGGGTTTCGTCGCGTCGGACCGCGTGCTCGGTGGTGTCGCCGTTTTTGCCGCGACGGCGCGCGATCGGCGTTCCTTCACCAAGTGCGCTATCCGATCAGCCGCGTCCTTTGGATCCTCGTGCTCCCAGACACGCACGACCAACCAACCCGCCTCCGTCAACTCGTCATCCGCATCCCGATCACGCCGCACCACACCCTCCAGCTTGCGCTGCCACCAGTCCCTGTTGCTCTTCGGAAGATGAGCGTGGACCGGACACGAGTGCCAGAAGCAGACTCGGAGTACTGGGTCCGCGGTGTGCTTCAAGTCCCGCGAGGACAGGGAGAAGTTCCTCCGCAACGCCGGGCTGCTGGCCATCGGCGACAAGTACATGGACGGCTAGGCCGTGGCCCGCGTACTCGGCGTGAACATAGACGACGAGTGAGGAGAAAGGAGGAGGCCATGCGGTTCCGACTTGCAGGTGGAGCGGTCCGCCGGGTTGCGGGCGGCATGTTCCGCAGCCGTCGGGCGGCGGGCGCAGCTGGCGGACGCAGCTCCGACACGTAAAAGATTGGGTGCGCCAGTCGCTGGCGCACCCAATCTTGGCCACGACTATTCACACAAGACTATGCCGCGAATGTATCCGTCATTCGGATCACCACTGGACGGCGCAGCCATCTCAACATCTGCAAACTGAAGTGGAGAAATGTTGACGCAAGCAGTATCCGGCGCACGGGTTGTATCAATCCTCACGCACTGAGGAGTCCTGCAATCATTGTGGATGCGCATCGTCCAATAAAAGACGCCCCCTTCCTGAACTTTCCAGTTGTTGACGCAGGCGGGCGCCAGAGGGGATGCGACTGAGCCGCCCTGGGAAGCCGCCGCAGCAGGAGAAAGCGCCAAAGTGAGCGCCAACACCCCGAAAGTTACCCCAGTTACACGCATTCGAAAATTAACTCCTTCTGTTTATGGATTACTGAGCCTGTTCAACTCCTCTTTGGAGCGCGGAATATAGCCATGGCGTCCACCAATGCGTTCGAGAGCTTCAAACTTGACCGCAGGAAATGAGTGGCGCCATTGCGTAATAAAGGCAGACGCGTCCGTATCATTGGCTCGAATGCGCTGAAGCTCTCTCGTGAGTCCAACTAGGAATCCCGAGAAGGGTACGTATGCTTCAAGCAAACACTTTCCCCTGCGCGGCGTCCACTTCGTCGCCGGCTGAAGCCACGTCCAGTGCTCGGCTTCGTGTACGGCAACGCCCATATTGCCGTAGTGGTCCAACGACATATCCAGAAAGACATTTGCTCCGGGGGCGTTTCCTTCCCCTCCCCACAGGACGCACGCAACATCGGCCCCCTCTGCCAAAGCGAGCGTAGCGTCGACAAGATTATTCAGAGCATTCCGCATGAACGTAGCTTTAAATGAATGAGCCTGCTCATCAGTTTCGACCGAGAGCTCACACCATCCATTCTTGATAGTCAGTGCAATATCGAACTTTTCCGAAAGCGTAGAATCACCTTCCATGGTGGCATTATATTGGAAAGATCGCGTTCAGGCTAGCTAGCGGCATCGCAACGCACCCAATCGTTGCTGACAGGCCCCCTCGTGTAGAAGGTTACTCCTTCTCCGTCGCTGTTTTGGTAAACAAACTCGGCGACATCGTTGGGGCCAGGACCAAATTTCCAGGACCACACAGAATAGGCCGGATTGCTGCCGGGGCGATCCCAGCGCCCGTGAACCATTGTGTCAATAAGGCAGTTCTGGAAAGCGTGGGCAGTTTCCTCCAGGATCTCATGTTCGGTGTCGACATGGAGAACGCCGATACCGCCAGGGCTACCGCACCGCATTCGAATCCTCTCCCCACTCGGCGGCCCATATTCAGCGACAATCGAGTCCGGAATTGCGGATCCGTCGAAGCATGACCAAGCATTCACGGCCTTTGTGTCGATATCGCTGGATCCGGCGCTGGCATGCGTGGCCATAATTCCACCGAGGGCAAGCGAGGTTGCCGCGATCGCAGCGAAGCGGAACGTGAATCGACTCTTTCGCTTGCTCTGCTTATTTCTTGTGAACACGATCGCGTCGTGTCATCAGTGCCGACGCTTTTCAATAACCATTTTGAGTGACCACTTTCGTCTGCATCCAATGGATGCCAGTAAGTCTACTCATGTACAAATACTTGGGCGCGGCTGTTGACTGGAGGCAGTCATATGGGCAAACGCGGTAATGCTCCGAAACCCACGGCACTTCGCGTGCTGCACGGCGATCGCAAGGACCGGATAAACGACGCCGAGCCGATCCCGCCAGAGGGCGAGGTCACGCCACTGGAGGATCTGTCCGAGGACGCCCGTGCCGCGTGGGATCGGCTGGCGCCCAGCCTGATCACGGTCGGCGTGCTCACCTCGTGGGATGTGGACGCCTTCGTGGTGGTGTGTGAGGCGCTGGCCCGGTACAAGCAGGCGACCAAGCTGGTCAACGGCTCCGCGCTGCTGGTGCAGGACCCGAACGGCTTCGTGGAGAACCCTGCGCTGACGGTCCAGCACGAGGCCGAGACCATGTTCGCGCAGTACGGCGCGAGGTTCGTGCTCACCCCGTCCGACCGCACGCAGCTGAAGGTGGACATGGGCGGTGCCGCCAAGGGACCGACCAGGTGCCGAGCGCCTGCTCTCCTGAGCTGCCCGAGTGCTGGGTCGCCCTCGGCGGCGAGACCTGCCGCAAGCGCGGCGATCACTTCTGCCACCCGAGGGCGGCGCACGCGGTGGCGTTCTGCGCCGAGCTGTGCGTGCACACCAAGGACAAGTGGGCGCGGCGACCGTTCGTTCTCGCCGATTGGCAGCGCCGCAACATCATAGAGCCACTGTTCGGCGAGGTCGCGTGGGATCCGGAGTGGGAGTCCTACGTCTGTCGGTACCAGATCGGCTGGATCGAGTTGGCGCGCAAGAACGGCAAGTCCGAACTGCTGGCCGTCATCGCGCTCCACCTCCTGGTCGGCGACGGCGTGGAAGGCGCGGAGATCTACGGCCGCGCGATGGACCGAGGCCAGGCCGCCAAGGTCTTCGATGTCGCAGCCCGGATGGTCAAGCTCTCCCCGACGCTCTCCGCCCGCCTGATCGTGAAGGACCACATCAAGCGGAGCATTGACGAGCGCACCGGCTCCTACTACGAAGTCGTCGCCGACGACGCGGCCGGAAACCTCGGACACAACCCGCACGGCGTGGTCTTCGACGAGGTGCTGTCTCAGCGCGACGTCCGGCTCTGGGACGCGATGCGCACCGGCATGGGCACACGGATGCAGCCGATGATGATCGCTGGCACGACCGCCGGCGACGACCCAGCGAGCTTCGCGCGATCCGGGCACGACGAATGCGTGCGCATCATGGACGACCCCGACCGCGCCAAGACTCCTAACACCGATCGTCATCCACACCTGGACAGCGGCCCGTGGACAGTTCAGGACACCCAGACACCCGCCGTCCCGCCACCTACGTCAACAGAATTTGCAGGTCATCGACGATTTCCACCTGTCCCACCGAGCTGTCCCGGGAATCGACTCGGCGGGACACACGGGACGGCCTCTCACTATCGCGTCAGCTGACGTCGGGGAGAACGAGGCGGGTGGATAGTGTGCACGTCCCCCCTCGAACACCAGAATTCTGGCGTAATTCCCTTATCTCAAAGAGTGTTTGTGAGCCGCCCGACCACAGCGCCGCGCCATCACAATGTTGCTGTTTCGTCGCGCATCGCGTCATGGGTCGCGGCTGCCGCCGAGGCAAGGCAGAGGCCAAGAGCGAGCGACGATCACAACGTCTAGTCTCCGTCGCGACTACGGTCCATTGATCTCTGACCGGTGTTCGATGCGGCGAGTGTCGTCTCCTGTCGGCCCGCATCCATCACCACGGAGTCGCCAGCGAGCTACGCGGTCACACTTGCAAGCTCATCAGGAAGCTCGCAGCGCGTAGCACCACCACCCAGATCGGAAGTGACCCATGACACAGTCCAGTTCATCCAAACGGGCGTCAAGCCGATCATGATCAACCCGACCCCATTTCAGCCAGGCAAAGGCCAGCCTCCCAAAATCCTCCCAAAAATCGCCGAAATTCGAGACACGACCTTCCAGAGCGATCACTGAAGATCCACAACAGCATGCAAAAAAAGCCCGTTGACCTGCACTTACGTGCTGATCAACGGGCTTTTCGCTCCGTCGGGATGACAGGATTTGAACCTGCGACCCCTTGACCCCCAGAGTAGTCCACAAGAGACATTCACCTGCGAAAACCCAGAAACCTCAGCACAAACCGGTGCAGCTCACTTCCGCTCAGTGCAGTACAACGCGGTTCAACCCCCTACGCCCCTCCCATTTACCTCCCGCTCCCTCCCGCTCCACCCATCCAGACACCGACACCGGTCGAAACTGGCAACACCGCGTCCGGCGGCGCAGCAACCTGTCCCCGCCCCGCACTGACCCACCGTTGGCGCACACTTGACCAGCCAAAACAGCGAATCTGAGCACTACCGTGTCAAGGTAGACATCACCATCGCCCTGACCTGCGGTTTTGGAGATTCCGCAGGTCAGGGCGATTCCGTTGTGGACGGTTCAACGCAGTTCGATGCAGTTGAGCGCACATCGATCCTCCCAAAATCCTCCCGAGTTGTCGCTCCCCCCTGGACACCGAGGCCCAAAGTCCCAAGCCCTGCCCGGACAGGCGGCGCCGCGGCCCGTCCGCTGCGGCAGTAGTTCGCGCGCCAATTCCGAACCGAGCCAAGGCCGGATAAACACGGGCGCCCAGCCCTTACTCCAAGCCCTGCTCGTTCCCCACACTCGACCGGTACCGCTGCCACCTGCGCCAGTGAAGTTGACCGGATGAGGTGATTGTCATGGGGTACACACGTTTACGCTACAAAAGTTGCGGCGACGCACGCTACACCGCCTACTACTGGGACCTCCGTGGTCGGCAACGCTCTGCGGGGACATTCGCTCGGCAGCGTGACGCGGAGCGGGCCTGGCGGCGTGCGGAGGCGCAGATCGCCGACGGCAGATTCGTCAACCTGGCGACTGGGCGGCAGTGCTTCGGCCGCTAGTGCCGTGTCAGGCTACGTTTGCCTGTTGAACGATCTTGTGTAGTCGGGGGTTGTCGGTGTTGCGGTTCCGCCAGGCGATGTAGCGGCGGATCGTGCTGGCCTGTTCGCGGTGGCTGGCGTGGTCGGTGCCGTCGAGGGTGAAGTAGCGCAGGGCGGTGAACTGGGCCTCGATGCGGTTGAGCCACGAGGAATTCGTTGGGGTTTAGGCGATCTCGACATTGTTGGCCTCGGCCCAGTCGGCGACCCTGGTGTCAATTCGGGTGCTGAGATGTGCGCTGGTGTTGTCGCAAACGATCGCGATCCGCACCTCCGGCGGATACAGACTGCGCAGGTAACGGGAGAACTCCAGGAACTGCACGCGCTTCTTGCGTGTCTTCACATGCCCGTACATCTTGTCAGTGCTCAGATCCAGGGCAGCGAACAGATGACGGACCCCCTCGGTACGGGTGTAGGTGGCACGCTGGCGAGGGCGGGGATCACGGCCGGGATCTTTGTGCTTGCCGCCGCGTTCGGCCCACTGCCGACCTGGGTGAGGTTGCAGGTTCAGCGGCCCGAACTCGTCCATGCTGAATACCACGGCCGGATCATCGGGCTCGCCGGCGATCTCGCCGTCGGCGATCGCATACAAGTGTTCGATGCGGGCCTTCTTCACCGCGTACTCCGGGCCCCGGGAGGCCTTCCAGGTCTTTATCCGTTGAAACGACACCCCTTCCGCGCGCAGGATCGCGCGCAGGCCCTCATGGCTGATGTCCTCGACCACCCCCTCAGCGACCAGGAAATCCGCCAGCTTGGTCAGACTCCAAGTCGAAAACGGCAAACCGTGCTCGGCAGGCTTGGACTTAGCGATCTTCTTGATCTCCCGCCGCTGCGGCAGCGTGAACGTCGGCGGGCGCCCACCCTTGTACTTCGGGTACAGCGAGTCAAACCCGTCAGTGTTGAAGTTGTGGATCACATCCCGAACCCGATCCTCGCTGGTGAACGCCACTGTCGCGATCTTGCCCACCGGCATGCCCTGCGCCGACAGCAGCACCATCTGCGCCCTCCGCCAGGTCACCACCGACCCACTGCCACGACGAATGATCCGTAACAACCGGTTGCCCTCATCATCATCGAGCTCCCGAACCCGCACCCGCTCAGCCATGATCCACAGTCTGAAACGATCACACCAACCTGCGCGGCACCTACCACGGCGCGTCGCGATCAAACAGGGCAAACCCTGACTGACACGGCACTAGGTGACCGAGGTGTGGCTGCCGAACCACGTTATGGAACTCCACACCCGGCAGGGCTACCAGCAGATCATCCAGAAGTATCTGCTTGAGGAGTTCAGGTCGATGCGGATGAATGAGATCCTGCCCGACCACATCCGCGACTTCCTCCGCCGTCTCCAGACCCACGGGGCGTTCAACTACTTAGTGCATCTTGTTCAGCACCATACGTAGTTTTCCTTTAGATTTTGTTCGCTGTGGTCCGAGCGTTGCCCGTCCCGGTATCGCGCGGACGTGCCCGTCACGTCCAACCCGCACCGACCCGTCCCCTGCCATGAAAGGCGGATACCCCGTGAGCCGAGCTTTGATCGTCATCGACGTGCAGAATGACTTCTGTGAGGGCGGCAGCGTTCCGGTGACCGGCGGCGCGGATGTGGCTGGCGCCATCGCCGATTTCGTGGACCGGCAGACCGGCTACGACTTCGTCGTCGCCACGCGCGACTACCACATCGATCCGGGCGATCACTTCTCCAAGCGACCTGACTTCGTGCACTCCTGGCCTCGCCACTGCGTTGCGGGGAGCGAAGGCAGCGAGTTCCATCCGAACTTTGCGCCCGTTGTCGCATCGGGGGCCGTCGACGAGGTCTTCTACAAAGGACACTACGCAGCGGCCTACAGCGGGTTCCACGGCGTGAACGAGCCCGGCAGCCCGCTGGCCGACTGGCTGCGCGAGCACGACGTCCGTCAGGTGGACCTCGTCGGCATCGCCACCGACCACTGCGTGCGGGCCACGGCCCTGGACGCGGTCCGCGAGGGCTTCGACGTGCAGGTCCTGCTCGACCTGACTGCGGCCGTCGCCGCGAAGACCACCGACGCGGCCGTAGACGACCTGCGCACGGCAGGCGTAAAGCTCACCGGCAGCCCGGTGCTCGCGAACGACTGACCAGCCGTCAGGGCACAAAGCAGCACAGTGCGCAGACGACTGGTCCGGAACGCACCGCCGTCACTACGGTGGCGCTTTGCGCGCCAGCCAGTTGCCGGTGAACCGCGCCGCCTGCACCATCCCGATAATGATCACACTGCGAATCGCTGGTGGCTGGAGGCGATCGCGATGTCCCCGAGGCCGCCGCCACCGACCACGCATGCCACCGCGCGCTCAATGTCCACCCCAGCCCTGGCAGCCAGTTCGTTCCCGGCTGCGGCGTGCGGCACGGACCCATCGGCCATGCGCGGTGCGGAAGCCCTTCGGTGGCGCCGGACTCGCCGGGCACCACCGACGCCCGATCAAGGCGGACCGCCAACGTGTGTTGAACGTGATCCAGCACGTCATCGTGGCGCGGAGCGGCGTTGGTTGGTGGCCGGGTCTTGCGGATGCAGACCCGCGCACTGTGTCAAAAAAGGTAGGCATCAACATCGCCCTGACCTGCGAAAATGGAGATCCCGCAGGTCAGGGACTCCGTTGTGGACGGTTCGACATCGGACTGACCGCGGGCGAGAACGAGACACACTTGCGCCCGTCCTTGTTCCGGACCGACTGAGGACGGAACGCATACCCCAGGAACGTAAACGACGTGTGCTCGTGAGAGCCGTGTCGTCCCTCGTCCTTGCAGTACACGATCTTGGTCTTGTCAGGGTGCAAACGCAGCCCGACACCGTCCATCCTCTCCACGAGCGCGGCCAGCACCTCTCGAGCCTGCCGCTCGGTCACGCAGTGCACCACTGCGTCGTCGGCATAGCGTTCGAACTCCACCGCCGGAAACTCCCGGGCCAGCCAGAGATCAAACGCGTAGTGCATGAACAGATTGGCCAACACCGGCGAGATCGCAGATCCCTGCGGGGTTCCTCGGTCCCGCTCGACCAGGGTGCCATCGGGTAGCCGAAACGGAGCTTGAAGCCACCGCTTCACATACAGCACCACCCAACGCTGCTCGGTGGTCACGTTGGCCTCCCCCGCCTTGAACATCAACTCCCACGGCACGCTGTCGAAAAACTTCTGGACATCCAGATCGATGACCCAGTTCTTCTTCCAGCACCGCTGACGGCACTTGGCCACCGCGTCCAACGCGGAGCGGCGTGGCCGATACCCGTAGGAGTCGGGATGAAAGATCGACTCCTACGGGCCTCAAGTGCCAGCGCCGCCACTGTTTGCGCCACTCGATCCGCCACAGTGGGCACCCCGAGCATCCTCGTGCCACCCACCTTGGGGATCTCCACCGCCATCACCGGAGGCGGAAAATAGCTCCCCGACGACATCCGATTCCAGATCTTGAAGAGGTTATTCCTCAGATCGGCCTCGAAGTCCTCAATGGACTGCCTATCCACCCCGGCGGCACCCCTGTTGGCCCTGACCCGTCTGTACGCCTCCCACACCAGTTGCTTCGGTATCGCAAACGGCTTGTCCTTCGGACCTGACCTGCCCACCCGTCTCCTCCCAGGCCACAAGGCCCGGTTGCTCGTGCGAACACATCATCAATGAGCCGCCCCCTTCGCTCCACCCCGATTACCAGCGTTTCACCGCTACTACGAGCCGGTCCGCCAGCGAGCGCCGCGACAGTACTCAGCGCCTCCGGTTTCCTCCGTCTGGCGCGCTCCCTCTCGCCACCCCGCCGAAGCAGGGCAGCAGAGTCGGCACCCGCCTTCCCACGTTCCATGCAGGAGCCGCAGACCAGGCTCACGCCGCCTACACGCCGGACACCACCTGGCCAGTAAACGGGTCCCCGCCAGGCTCACACAAGGCTGGGCAGGGAAACTAAACAGACGCCTGACTCTTGGCGTAACAGAGCAACCGGCCTGATCGACCCGCAGCCGTCCGTACAAGTTGGACGCCCGATCATGAATCCCAACCTGTACGCGATGGATAACGGGCCGCCCCTCACAGCCGGGCGTAGTGCTCGATGTCTTCTTCGAAGTCGGAAAGGGCCTGCCGGGTGAGAGTGGGGCGGGTGTCGGCGATGGCGCTGAGGTAGTCATCGGTGGTAGCAGGCTCGCCTTGGCGGTACTGCATTTCGCGTTCGAACGCTGCCTGACCACCCTTGCGAGCGGCCAGCTCGATATCCGCGGGGGTGAACATCTCGCTTGCCTCCACCAAACGGGATACGTCGATGGCCTCGGCTGCAGTGCCGAGGTAACGGGACCAGATCGCGGAGCGCGCGTCCGGATCCGGTGGGCCGATCGGGAGGACGTAATCGAACCGGCCGGGGCGCAAAAACGCCGTGTCCAGGGAGCGCACCGAGTTGGTGGCGCAGATCAGCAGCCGGTCGTCATGCTCGCGGAAGCTCGGGATCAGCTTGAGCAGTTCGTTGGTCACCCCGTGCCCGGGATCGACAGCCATCCCGGAACGAGTACCGGCGATCTCCTCGACCTCATCGATGAACAGCAGCACCGCCTCCAGTTCGGCCAGCTCGGCAAACTCCTCGCGCAACGATGCCGCAAGGCCACCAGGGGCATCGGTGGCATCGGTGGCCAGCCGGGACGGGAACAGCTCGACGAACGGCCAGCACAACCGGGAGGCCACCGCCTTAGCGAAACTGGTCTTGCCGGTGCCCGGCGGCCCGAACAGGATCGCAGCCTTGGGCGGGAGCACACCGTACCGCTCGGCCATTGCCGGTTGCGCCAGCGGCAGCACGATCCGCCTCTCGATGATCTGTTTCTCCCGCACCATCCCGGCCACCGCGTCCCACATGTCAGCCGGTAAAACCTGGCCACCGAGCTCGGTCAGCAGGACCGCATCGGCAGCGCCATGGGGCTCGACCTTCTCGTAGTAGGTAAACCCAGCGCGAGGCTGGTATCCCGAGTTGACCAGCGCCTTCGTCCCGGTGGCGTCGGCGGGCAACAGCGCGCCGACGCGTCGCACCCCTAGCCCCCGTAGCCGCCGCTCCAGCTCGGTGAGCAGCGCACTCCCAATGCCCCGATTGCGCCAACGGGCAGCCAGTGCCACTAGCAGCACCCACGCCCGTTCGCCCTGAGCCTGCGCCACGGCCATGCCGACCAGCTCGTCGCCAACTACCGCCACTACTACGGGCTGGCCGGCTCGGGCCGCCGCCATCACCTCCGAAACCGAAAACACCGGAGACGGCTCGTCGGACTTCCGGCTCTGATCCCACACCCGGATCGCCTGATCCAGGTCCTCATCATGAAACTCCCGCAACCGCCACATCCTCATCGCCTCTCACCACCATCCCCTCCGACACGCCTCGCCCTCGCCGCGATTACATCCCGATTCTCTCGGCACTACCTGTCGCCTGATAGGCGCCAGACATCCCGACGATGAGCTCTCCCCGAGGCCCGCTGCGGATGACATCCACCGCGTGATCCCCAAGCTGGCGCAACACTTCTTGGTTGGGCCCACGATCAAGGGGAAGCGCGCAGTGCTTGGTCAACGGGCCGGGGTCGGTCGTCTGTTTCAGTAGGTGCGGGCGCTGCGGGCGGTCCCCAGCCGCAGCAGCAGGTCGGAGGCGAGGTGCTCGAGTTCGAGGGCTTGACGCATCCGTGGGATGGCTTCGGCGTCGATGCGGTGCCGCACCTCGCGAATGTCGGCGCGGTCCTCGGTGGTTACTACCAGGTGCAGCACCGGGTGGGCGCGGGTGCCGGCCAGGCGGGCCCGGGCCCGATGGACCCCGGGGTAGGTCTCGATCTCGTCGACTAGCGGTGCGGCAGCGGTATCGGCGTCAAGGCGGGTTCCACCTCGGCGGGGGTTCTGGCTCAGCTGCCAGGTGCCGGTTTTCCCGCGGCGCAGGATCTGGGCAACCAGCCAGCGCAGACACAACAGCCCCACGATCACAGCCACGACGGCGACCACCCACGGCACCCACCTCGCTAGCGGTGGCGTGGTGGACACAACCGGAGCATCTGGAACCAGCATAGGCATCGCACCCAATGCGCTGGCCAGGATGAACACGCCGCCAGCCAGCAGCACAACACCAATAAGCACCAGCAGGATGCGGTTGAGACGAGCGGGCCGGTTGGGACTGGCCATCAGCTGCCCCTTTCCGTGGAGGTCTTGATGCGCAGCGCGGGCTGGCGTGCCGGATTGATGTCGTCGAGCCGGTCGGCCAGCAGGCCGCGGACCTGCTCGGGGATGCCGGCTGTGTCGACGAAGAGGGTGCGCACGGTGACGGTGATGCGACGTCGGCCGACCTTGAGCCGGGCCGCGCTGATTCCGTCGGCCGCGGCGGCGGTGGAGGTGAGGTCCCTGCGCAGGCTCTGGCGGGAGACCCCGGTGTCGGTGTGTTCAGGTCCAGTGCCTGGGTCGTCGGCCAAAGGCAGGACGATGGGCGTTCCAGGCCGAAGCGCGGTGGCGAGCAGGATCAGTCCGAGCAGGGTCGTGATGACGCCAGCAGTGATGGTGACGGGGTCGTTCCACGCGCGGCCCACGACGGAGACGGCCAGGGCCTGCGGCGACACGACCGGGGTGTATCCGAGCAAGTGCTGGATGGCGGCGGTGGCGGCGAGCAACGACAGACCTAGCAGCACCACCGCAACCACGGTGGCGGGCACGCTGCGGCGGGGTCGGCGAATCATCGGATCTCCCGGCGAACGGCCGGCCGGTATAGCGCGGTGACGGTGATGTCCACAGTGCGCACCTGCAGGTCGGCCAACACGGCGAGCCGGTCGATGAGGAGTTGGCGTACCTCTTCGGTGACCTGGGCGACCGGGGCCGGATAGCACACCGACAAGCGTGCACGCAACGCGCAGACACTGCCGTGCACCTCGGCGGTGACACGGGGTTGCTGTTCGGCGCGTTCACTGCCTGCAGTCACGCCAAATACCCGGCGGGCTGCCCCGCCGACTTGGTCGACCTCGGCGATGATGTGGGCAGCCATGGCCTCGATCGCCCGGTCAGCGACGGTGGTCGAGCCCCGCTCCTCCGGCGCAACCTGCTCGCCACGTTTACCCGCGTTGGAAACTGCCTCCGCATTGGACGCGGTTCTGGGGTGGGGGGCCGTCTCGCCCGGCCGCGCGACGGTCGACGGGTTCATCGAGGCACTCGCTCGTGTCCGGTGCCGAAGAGGTCGGCCAGGTCGAGGTGGCCGTCGAGGTAGCGTCCGACCCCGAATCCGAGGGCGCCGATGACGGCCACGATGGCGAAGGCGGAGAACCCGCCGAAAGCGGCGGCCAGGCCCAGCACGAGGCCCACGGCCAGGCCGATGAGGGTGACGTTCATGATCAATACTCCCCTATTGCTCCCGAAGCTGGTGTTGTCCGGAAACTTCGAGATCTTCGATGACGACGGTGACCGTGAGTCCACCCGCGTACGGGGCGACGGCCGCGCGGACCTGATCAGCAACCTCGGCTACGACGAATGGGTATCGGGCCACGATGTGGATGGCCAACTCGGTCTCGGTCAGACGGATACCGACAACTCGGCGGCCGGGCATATAGGTGGCGATGTGGCCATACCGGCCGCCGTGCAGCCCGGCCACGAGCGGACACGCCGCCACAGCCGTGGTGACCGCATCGGCCAGGTGGTCCACTTCGCACACCGGAGCAGGTGTGTTCATTCCACGCGCCCGGACGTCGACGGCTGCTCGCCGCCGGTGTCGTCACCGGGCAGGTGCAGGTCTGTGACGTTGATATTGACCTCCACGACCTCCAGACCAGTCATCTGTTCGATCGCGCCGATGACATTGCGGCGCACACCCCGGGCGAGATCGCCGATGGAGACGCCGTACTCGACGACGATGACCAGATCGATCGCCGCCTGCTTCTCACCGACCTCGACCGTCACGCCCTGCGCGGTCGAGGCGCGAGCACCAGGGATGCGTTCACGCAACGCTCCGACGGCCCGGGCGGCGCCACCCCCGAATCCATGCACCCCGGAAACGTCGCGCGCCGCCATCCCAGCGATCTTCGACACGACCACGTCGGCGATAGAGGTCTTGCCCCGGCTTCCCTCCAGCTGGGAGTCGCCCGATACGGCCGGGCTGCGCGGCGACGGCGTCGCCGGAGCAACGCCCTCGGTCGGTGCGCTCTGGCTCTGCTGCTGACCAGGCGGTGTAGTCATGGCCCGGTTCTCCCTCACTATCGAAAAGGCCGAGCTCACCGCATGTTGCGGCGCTAACGGCACTTACTCTCGTAGGACACGTGCCCGCGCCGATTCCTCGCGACCCCAAACCCAATGCCCCCCGAATGGGGGACGTGCGTTGAAGCAATGCCGCGAACAGCTGAGGGCTCTCGCGCACCTGGCCGCAGGGAGCATCACCGGTCGCCTAGTCGGCGAGGGCGATGTCGGTGTGTGCCGCGAACACGTCGTCGATGGCGATGGTTATGGCCACGGGTTCCAGCCCCGTCACCGCGCGCACCTGTTCATCGACCGCAATACGGATGCGCTCCGCAAGTTCATGCAGGTCCGTGCCGTAAGTTGCGGCCACAGTGAGCACGATCGCCGTGCTCTGGCCAGCCATGCCGACTCGCACCGCGTTCTCCTGGCCTACCTGGCCGCCACCGGGCAGGTGTAGGCGGCTCAAGGCGACCCGCACTCCAGGGACGTCTTGGGCGGCCTCCCTCGCGGTGACCACCACGACCCGGGCCGCGATTCGGGTCTGCCCGTCGTCATCAGCCACCACTCCGTAGGTTGGGTTGTGGACCGTCCCGCGGATTTGGCTCAGAGCGGCCTGCAGCGGCGATTCCGGCGCGTGCACCGCCGCATCGGCGACCTCGCGGACCGGGGCCCACAACCGGTCGTACTCCGCCAGCGCGGCTTGGCAGTCCGGGCATCCGGCCTGATGGGTGTTGCGCCGGGCCGCATGTCCGTCCGCGACCTGTGCGAGCACGTCATCCACAGCCGCTCCACACGGCAACCGTTCGCCGAAGCGGTACCGGGAACCGTGACCAGTCGTCATGTCCAGTCCTCCATACGATCCAGCACGACGCGGCGCGCTCGCGACAGCCGACTCCGCACCGCCGCCTCGGAAATGCCCAGAACTACCGCAGTCTCCCGATAACTCAATCCTTCCAATTGACACAACACCAGCACGCTTCGCTGCTGAGGTACGAGATCGTCGATCGCGGCATACACGGCGCGAACGCGCTCGCGGGCCATCGCGACATCCTCCGCGCCGGCTGCAACCGGCGTCGGGCACTCGGTATCCAATGAGAAAACTCCCGGATTCCGGGAACGCCGGTGATTCAAACACCGGTTCACGACGATGCGATAAAGCCACGTCGTGAACGCACTGGTCCCAGCAAAAGCCGCTAACGCCGTCCACAGCTGGATGAAAACCTCCTGCACGACGTCCTCGGCATCCTGATGGTTGCCCAGCATGCGCAGCGCGATCCGGTAGATCCGGCCTTGATGACGACGCAGAAGTACCTCGAACGCCTCGAGATCACCACCGCGCGCCTTGCCGACCAGCCACAGGTCCGCTTCCTCGTCCTGGGACGGCGCCGCCGCCACAGACCACCCCGAGCCGGGATGACGCCCCGCCCGACTACGTCGCCCCAGGTCCTCGCTCATCACCGCACGGCCGCCGACTCCATGACGCACACCAGAAGTTCGCTTCACCCCTGCCGCGCCCATCTCCCTGGGCACCGCAAGTTGCCCAACTCACGCCATACCCATACAGGTGCTCTCCTAACGAACCTCATCGAAATGATCCACAACCGGGGGCCACCCGAGGCACTTCAGATTCCGGTCTCGGTGAGCGCGCATCTCTGCCTTGCCGACGTCCGGCTGCAGCATGCGGCCGCCAACCAGTCATCTTCCCGGACACCGTGCGTCTGCGAGCGCAGGAGCTTTACGTCCCAGTTTCCGGGCCTCCTGCCGGCTTCGAGGCATCGGCTTCCACCCCGCTCCCAAGAGAACACCGACGGAAAGAACCAGGTCGAGTGCACGATCTGTCGGTGGCGTAATGCCTGAACGGTGGCAAGCGACTCATCTGGCGAAGTCTGACGCGTCACGCGCTACGACCAGCGTGGATGGGGGTGTGAATGATCGCGTTGAAGGGTAGGTACCAGACATGGCCAAGGACCTGAGATCAGAAAGACCGTCGCCGCCCCGGAGGAGGCGCTTGCACTGGCGCGGGCGGTGGCCCCACGGATGAGGCCGAAAGATGACGCGCTGTACTGGGCGACGATGGCTCAATTCCTGCTCATGAGTGAGGTCCGCGACATGATCCGCGAGGCCCGCCGCACCCACCAAGGCAGCAGCGTGCAGCTACCCGAACAGGCATCGCCACGAGAAACGGCCCGGGTCACCGTCGTCATGGATTCGTAGCCGCGCATGCGGCATTGGCAAGTACACGACCGTCGCCTTACTGGCCGGGCATCTCCAGGTTGTCTGTAGAGGTGAGGAACACGGAGACAGAGATGACCAATACCGCGCATTTCAAGGCAGTCGGCGACGAGACCAGCCCGGTGGTCATCATCAGGGATGACCGAGGCGGTGCCGTCACAGAGTTGCAGCTGCCGGGGGCAGCATCCGAGCCGGAGCAGGCCGGCAGCGCATTGCGATTCGCTGGCTGGTCCCGAAGTAGCGAATGGACCATGGCCGATGACGGCTGGGTCGCACCTGTGGTCCGGCTCGAGCAGCGGTAGCGACGGCAGCCGCACCGCCTGTGAGATCAACAGTTGGCGTATGGCGGGGATTGAATGCCTACTGGGCAGGATCACGACGTTCTACCAGCGCTAGTCACGATTTTCGGAGATCTTCAGGCGCCTCGGGCGTTCTCGTTTGTCGCGGGCAGTGCGTCGTCCCTTGTGGCCGGGATGGCATCCTCAGGCGGGAAGGCCTCGTCAGCTGATCAGCACCCGCGCAAAGCGATTACATCCAGAGCGTTGTGGGCAAGCAAGGAGTAGCGCGCACCAAGCAATGTGGAGGCCGTGCACTTGGACGTAGACACAGCCCCCACACAGAAACCAGCCGTTGCACACAAATGTCCAATATGGACGAACTGGATCGTACCGGCCTCGATCTGACCGATCCAACTTATCAGTTGGTGATGACCCAACAGGTGCGGCCGAAGCAGCAGAGCTTGCCTCGTCGTCGTTTGTCTTGCGGCAACTAGGCGGCCCGGACATCACGCAGTGCGACGATCCGAACCCCACGTATGGCGTCAGCCCCGAGTCAGCCTCGAGCCTTTGTGGAAGACCAACCGGTAAATGACCAACAGGATCAGCGCCCCGACCACCGCCCACACGAAACTCATCAGGTTGAACCCCGAGACCCCGGTGCTGCCGAACACAGAGCTGCCCAGCCAGCCCCCGAGCAGGCCTCCAGCGATGCCGATGAGGATGGTGAGGATGATGCCGCCCGGATCCTTGCCGGGCAGGATGAACTTTGCAATCACGCCGGCGATGAGGCCGAACAGGATCCAACTGAGAATACCCATTCCCCACTCCTTCCGTTGCGCTCCGTCGACCCGTTGAGCGCACGGCAGAAACATGTTCAGCATTTTATGATGCTCGTCTCCTATCCGTCGCGTCAATGCATTTCACTCCGCTCCAGCCTCACCGCTGCGAACCATCGCTTCGTCGAAGTGATCAACGAAACGGAAGATCACAGCATTGGTACTCGGGAGGGCGACTACCGCGCTGCGCAGCGCCCGTTGTCATGAGCCGACGTCTCCCATCGCGAGCCAGCGCAGCTGCCGCTTTCGCGGCCCACAAGGCGGCGAAAAGCCGAAGCCGGCCGCGGAGCCGCCGCTCAACGGGGTTCCGCTGCCGACAGGTGGTTCGCGGTCGCTTCGATTTGTGCGGCCGCTTAACGTGGGTGTGGGTGCATCTCGTGGCCGCAGGGCGAGGTTGCTCCGCACCTTCCCCGCGTCCTGTTCAGAGGATGACGTGACACCGCAGAAGATCGCCGCGCGGGATAGGGGGTGTTCGTCATGCGGAATCGGAGCAGGTGCACGCTCACCGACGGCCAGCTGTGCACGGAAATCGCCCTCGTATGCAGCACGGCATCGGCTCGCGCGACGTCGCAGATCGGTGACCAGTCGGAATCGCTCGTTCGAGCGGTGGCAGGCATGGGAGTCGGTGGCGGCGCATCCCATAGGTGTTGGACATGCTTGCCAGCGGTGAGCGGAGGGATGGAAATGGACAAGCAGGAGACGGGAACACGGAGTAAGCAGGACGAAAGCACAGAGTCGAGTTGGACGACCACGTCAGGGCGTGTCGCTGAGAAGGCACCGGCGGGGGACGTCGCGGAAACCTCAACGGGTCGCACGACGATCGCTCCTGTGGTGGTGCAGAAGATCGCCCGCATAGCCACCGAGGAAATTTCCGGGGTCTACGCCATGGGCGGGGGCATCACGCGGGCGTTCGGTGCGATCCGGGAACGCATACCCGGCGCGAGTGCTTCGCAGACCTCGGGGGTGGTTGTGGAGGTCGGCGAGAAGCAGGCTGCGATCGATCTGGAGATCGTGGCCGACTACGGGGCCGCGCTGGTGGACCTAGCGCGGGCGGTGCGCCGCAACGTCATCACCGCGATCGAGCGCATGACTGGCCTGGAAGTCGTGGAGGTCAACATCGCCGTCAACGACATCCATGTGCCGGGCGAGGAAGAACAGCAGCCGAGTGCGGCGCGCGTCGAGTGACCGCAGGCTGCTCAGGAGGTGGAGACGATGCCGTGACAGCAATGGCGACAAGACTCGCCGCCGCCAACGGCACAGTGAAAATCGGCGGGATCGCGGATCAGCGCATGGGTCCACATGTCTTGGGCGCCCTGTTGGTGTTCGCGCCGTGGGTCGCGGGCTACAGCGAGAAGCACGCTGTAGGCGGCGCGGTGTGCCGTGGCGATCAGCCTCGGCGCTGCGGAACTGCCGTCGGCGGCCATGACGCACCACGGAATCGCCGGGCAACACCAACTTCGGTTCGCCAGCACACCGTCGATCCTCACCAGATCAAGACACAGTGGACATTTGCGGGGAGGCCGTATGCGGGAGGCCTTTCACGGGGAGATTGCGCAGCTGGGCACCGAGCTTGGCGGCATGTGCGAACTGGCCGCCGAGGCCATGCGCCAGGCAACCCAAGCGCTGCTGGACGTCGACCACCTGCAGCTGGCCGAGCACGTTGTGTCCGTGGATGACCGCATGGACCGGGCGCGCAACGTCTGCAACACCCACTCCCACCGACTGCTGTCATTGCAGCAACCGGTGGCCACCGACCTGCGCACCGTGTTGGCAGCGGTGTACTGCACCGTCAAGCTCGAACGCATGGGTGACCTCGCCGCACACATCGCCGACACCGCCCGCCGCAACCACCCGCGACCGGTCGTACCCACCCGTATGGAACGCGACTTCCGCACTCTCGGGGAGCTCGATGCGTACATGGCCGGGCACCTCGCCAACCTGATCATCGGCAGCGGCCACGAGGGAGGCTTTACCGAACTGGATCGCACCGACGACGCCGTCGACGCCCTGCACGCCGAGCTGATGGCTGCCGTCACCGACGAAAGCTGGCCTCACGGCATCCCCACGGCCATCAACATCGCCCTGCTGGCCAGCTTCTACGAACGCTTCGCCGACCAAGCTGTACACGTCGCCCAACGCCTGGAGTTCATCACCACCGGCACCCTGCCCACTCGCAGCTAACTGCAGCCTTGACCGTGCCGCGAAACGGACAGAGATCACCGGTGAGGGGCTGTTCTACTCAGCCGGTGGTGGCGCGTAGCGGTGGGGACAGCTGTTGGTCTGTGATCCCCGGCAGGCCGTCTCGTTCGATCCGGTCGCAGAGGTCGGCGACAGCACGGATGAGGTGGTCCGCAGCCACGCCATGCGGGGGCTGCTCGGCGTAGGGCTGGAGGTGCTCGCCTGCCCGGTGCAGCAGTGCCACCGCCCCGACGGGGTTGCCCCGCCGGACGTGAGTGAGGCCGACGGCGAGTTGAGCGAGACCCTTCCACAGCATGCGCTCGCCTGCGGGGCTGTTCTTCCAGGCGGCCTCGAGCACTTCGTGCGCGTGGAACGGTCGGCCCTCATCGAGCAGCCGCTGAGCCAGCTCCAGGCTCTCCTGCGGAGTGAGGATGAGCTCCTCATCTATGCGCTCAACCCCGGGGCTGCCGTACGGCAGCGGACGCCCAAGCCCGTCCCGAGGGCGGGCATTACGGGCGCGGCCCTGCGGATCCCGGTCGCGGTGACGCACGACCGCATTGTGCCTCACCACCGGCCCTTGCCCCGGGGCGCGTTCACACCAGGGTCTTCTACCTCTCATCCAGCACGAGCCAGGGCATGTTCTCCGGTTCCTTGCGCCCGGGCAGGTAAGCATTGAGCAGCACAGGCACCCACGTCGCCACCGGCACACCGAGCTTGACGGAAACCTGCTCCAGCACCTCCGCCTGAACATGCGAAGGCCGGATCCGAATCTGCACCTGCCCCGCCCCCAGGTAGCGCACTTGCCCTGCCGGCTCCGCAAACGGCGACGCCGGACGCACCCGAGCGGTGCGCAGCAACTCGGCAAGATCTCCGCGGAGGTCCTCGAGGGCCGCGAACACCACCAACGTTGTGGTCCAGCCAGCGCGCTGTTCCCGGTAGCCGTCCAGACGCGCCTGCAAAGCGTCCGAGACGAACACCGTCCTAGTACTGCAACGGCAGTTCGATTGGTTCGTTGTGGATCATGGTTGTTGTGGTGGTTGATGTTGCTGTTGGGGAGTTGGATGGGTTGTGTGCGC
>NZ_JBSFBZ010000062.1:0-43959 GCF_053593195.1 Saccharopolyspora sp. NPDC002376 | reverse complement strand
GACCTGCATGACGCGGGAGCAACCTCCATCGGCATCCACGTCGAGGCGCTCGACGAGGACGTGCGACGCCGCTGGATGCCCGACAAATCGACCCAACACCGGAGTTCGGGCGGGAGCTGGGGTTCCGCCTCTTTCCCCGCCGCGCAAATCTCCCGCTCCTCAGCGCAGTAGGTTGGATCGTCGTGTACGTCCGTCATTTGCAGGTGACCGACTTCCGGTCCTGGCCGCACGCCGACCTGGCTTTGGAACCGGGGATCACCGCGCTCGTCGGGTCCAACGGGCAGGGCAAGACGAACCTGGTCGAGGCCATCGGCTACATCGCCACCCTCGGTTCGCACCGCGTCGCGAGCGATGCGCCGCTGGTCCGCGAGGGTGCGGGGCGCGCGGTGGTGCGTGCTGCCGTGGTCAACGGTGGTCGCGAGCTGCTGGTCGAGCTGGAGATCACGCCGGGCAAGGCCAACCGCGCTCGGATCAACCGCGGCGCTGCCGCCAAACCCCGTGATGTGCTGGGGATCCTGCGCACCGTGCTGTTCGCGCCGGAGGACCTGTCGATCGTTCGCGGCGATCCGGGCGAACGCCGTCGGTTCCTCGACGAGCTGCTGGTTTCCCGCGCGCCGCGGTTCGCGGGCGTGCGTTCCGACTACGAGCGAGTGCTCAAGCAGCGCAGCGCGCTGTTGAAGTCCGCAGGGGCTGCGAAGCGCGGTGGGGCCAAGGCGGATCTGCGGACGCTGGAGGTCTGGGACGGGCACCTGGCGCGTTTCGGCGCGGAGCTGCTGGCCGGTCGACTCGACCTCGTCGCCGCCATCGCACCCCACATGACCAGCGCTTACGCCAACGTCGCGGCGACCGATGAAGCCAGCCTGCCGTCGAGTCGGGTCGCTTCCCTGCGCTACCGGAGCAGCCTCGGCGCGTCGCTGCCCGAGGGCTACGGCGAGCCGATGGGGAAGGTTGCCGACGTCGAGGAGCTGGAGGCCGCGCTGCTCGAGGAGCTGGCGCGGGTCCGGTCACAGGAGATCGAGCGCGGAGTGTCGCTGGTCGGTCCGCACCGCGACGACCTGGAGCTGCTGCTCGGCGAGCTGCCCGCCAAGGGCTACGCCAGCCACGGCGAATCGTGGTCGTTGGTGCTGGCGTTGCGGCTGGCTTCCTACCACCTGCTCACCGAAGATGGCGCCGAACCGGTGCTGATCTTGGACGACGTCTTCGCCGAACTGGACCGGCGCCGACGGGCCCGGCTGGCCGAGCTGGTCGCCGGGGCCGAGCAGGTGCTGGTGACCGCGGCGGTAGCCGAGGACGTGCCGCCGGAGCTCGCCGGCGTGCGATACGACGTCCGCGAAGGCGAGGTGCGACGTGTCCAGTGACCGCACGCGTTCAGTCGGTGCACCCAGCGTGACCAACAAGGCCACTCGGTCCACGGATCCACCCACAGCTGGGGATAACTCTGTGGATGGTGTGGATAACTCGATGCCACCGGGCGAGGCCGCCGGCGCCGGTGACAGCGCCGGAATGAGCGGCCCCGACCTGGCGCGCGCCGCGCTGCAAGCTGCTCGCGAGCAGTCCGCGGCCCGTCGCAAGGACGCCAAGAAGAAGGGCGGCAAGATCCGCCCGCGACGTCGTCGTGGCTGGTCAGGGCCCGGTCCGGACGATCGGGACCCGCAGTCGCTGGGCCGGCTGGCAGCCCGCATCGCCTCCGAACACGGCTGGACCGAACACCTCTCCGGGGGACAGGTGTTCGCGAAGTGGTCCTCGCTGGTCGGCGCCGACATCGCCGAGCACACCAAACCGGTGACGCTCAAGGACGGCGAGCTGACGGTTCAGGCCCAGTCCACTGCCTGGGCCACCCAGCTGCGGCTGCTGCAGCGGCAGATCCTCAAGCGGATCAGCGACGGCGTCGGCCGCGACGTGGTCCGCCGCATCAAGGTGCAGGGACCGGCCGCGCCCAGCTGGCGGTACGGCCCGCGACACGTCCCCGGCAGGGGCCCGCGCGACACCTACGGTTGATCCTTTTCGCGCCGGAAGTGCAGGTGATCGGGCTGCTGAGGCGGTGGCGACGCCCGGTCTCGGCGCGATCGCCGCGCGTCGGGGAGCGGGCCCCGGCGCTGGAGCGGCCGGACAGGCGGCCGATCGCCGCCGAGATCCAACGGCCGCCGCTCCCGGCTCTCTGATGGTGGATTGATTCGAGTTCTTCGCTCTGTGAGCAAGTCAGGGGTGTCCTTGCCCCACTTCTGTCCGGGCAGACCAGTAGAATCAAACCGGGTGTGGCCGAGGCGCCCACCAGACAGCGCATCGGTGCGGTGCGCGGAACCGGCCGACCGGCCGGTGCGGCGCCAGCAGACGAGAGTCGCCCCGAAGTGGTCAGCGGTGCGGGACGTTGCGCGTTCGAACCGGCATCGACCGATCACCCTGACAGCACAGTCGGCTCAAGGAGAAATCGAGGCCCGTGGCACCGAAGAAGAGCGAATACAACGCTTCGTCCATCACCGTTCTTGAGGGCCTTGAGGCCGTCCGCAAGCGTCCGGGCATGTACATCGGTTCGACCGGTGAACGCGGTCTGCACCACCTGGTGTGGGAGGTCGTGGACAACTCGGTCGACGAGGCGATGGCCGGGTACGCGACCACCGTCGAGGTGACCCTGCTCCCCGACGGCGGCGTGCGCGTGGTCGACGACGGCCGCGGCATCCCGGTCGACATGCACCCGGTGGAGAAGAAGCCGACCCTCGAGGTCGTGCTGACCGTGCTGCACGCGGGCGGCAAGTTCGGCGGCGACTCCTACGCCGTCTCCGGTGGTCTGCACGGCGTCGGCGTCTCGGTGGTCAACGCGCTGTCCAGCTCGCTGGAGGCCGAGATCCACCTCAACGGTTACGTGTGGCGGCAGCGCTACGAGGACTCCAAGCCCGTTTCCGACCTCCAGCGCGGCGAGAAGACCGACAAGACCGGTACCAGCATCACCTTCTGGGCCGACTCGACGATCTTCGAGACGACCAGGTACAACGCCGAGACGATCGCGCGCCGCATGCAGGAGATGGCGTTCCTGAACAAGGGCCTGACCATCATCCTGCGCGACGAGCGGGTCGAGGAGGAGGACGAGTCCGGCGAGGACGCCAGCGGCAGCACGGCGCGCGCCAAGGAGCGGACCTTCCACTACCCGGGCGGTCTCGAGGACTTCGTCAAGCACATCAACGCCACCAAGGAGCCCATCCACAAGAAGGTGGTGGCCTTCAACGCGTCCGGTGATGGGCAAGAGCTCGAGGTCGCGATGCAGTGGAACTCCGGCTACAACCAGTCGGTCTACACCTTCGCGAACACCATCAACACGCACGAGGGCGGCACCCACGAGGAGGGCTTCCGCTCCGCGCTGACCCGCGTGGTCAACGCCTACGCGCGGGACAAGAAGCTCATCAAGGACAAGGACGGCAACCTCACCGGTGACGACGTCCGCGAGGGCTTGGCCGCGATCGTGTCGGTGAAGGTCCGCGAGCCGCAGTTCGAGGGCCAGACCAAGACCAAGCTGGGCAACACCGAGGTCAAGTCGTTCGTGCAGACCACCGCGTTCGAGTGGCTGACCGACTGGTTCGAGCGCAACCCGGCCGAGGCCAAGGTCATCGTCAACAAGGCGGTCTCCTCGGCGCAGGCGCGGATGGCCGCGCGCAAGGCCAAGGAGCTGGTGCGCCGCAAGAGCGCGATGGACATCGGCGGCCTGCCGGGCAAGCTGAAGGACTGCCAGTCCAACAACCCGGAGGAGTGCGAGCTCTACATCGTGGAGGGCGACTCCGCGGGCGGCTCGGCCAAGGAAGGCCGCGAGTCGCGCTTCCAGGCGATCTTGCCGCTGCGAGGCAAAATCATCAACGTGGAGAAGTCGCGGATCGACAAGGTCCTCAAGAACAACGAGGTCCAGGCGATCATCACCGCGCTGGGCACCGGCATCCACGACGAGTTCGACCTGTCCAAGCTGCGGTACCACAAGATCGTGCTGATGGCCGACGCCGACGTCGACGGCCAGCACATCCGCACCCTGCTGCTCACCCTGCTGTTCCGCTTCATGCGCCCGCTGATCGAGAACGGCCACGTCTTCCTGGCGCAGCCGCCGCTGTACAAGATCAAGTGGCCGCGCTCGGAGCCGGAGTACGCCTACAGCGACCGCGAGCGCAACGCGCTGCTCGAGGCGGGCTCCGCCGCCGGTCGCAAGCTGCCGAAGGACGACGGCATCCAGCGCTACAAGGGTCTCGGCGAGATGAACGCCGACGAGCTGTGGGAAACCACGATGAACCCGGAGACCCGGCTGCTGCTGCAGGTCTCGCTGGACGACGCGGCGACCGCGGACGAGCTGTTCAGCGTGCTGATGGGCGAGGACGTCGAAGCCCGGCGCTCGTTCATCACCCGCAACGCCAAGGACGCCGGCTTCCTCGACGTGTGACGCCGACGCGCAGGCCAGCCACCGAACTCTCCGAATAGCAAGGGAAGAGCATGACGGAAATCCTGCCGCCGGAACACGGCCGGATCGAACCGGTCGAACTCCAGCAGGAGATGCAGAACTCCTACATCAACTACGCGATGAGCGTCATCGTCGCGCGCGCCCTCCCGGACGTGCGCGACGGGCTCAAACCGGTGCACCGGCGCGTGCTGTACGCGATGTACGACTCGGGCTTCCGCCCGGACCGCGGGTACGTGAAGTGCTCCCGCGTCGTCGGCGACGTGATGGGCAACTACCACCCGCACGGCGACTCGGCGATCTACGACACCCTGGTCCGCCTGGCCCAGCCGTGGTCGATGCGCCACCCGCTGATCGACGGTCAGGGCAACTTCGGTTCGCCCGGCAACGACCCGGCGGCCGCCATGCGGTACACCGAGTCGCGGCTGGCCCCGTTGGCGATGCACATGCTCGCCGACATCGAAGAGGACACCGTCGACTTCTCCGACAACTACGACGGGCGCACCCAGGAACCCGACGTGCTGCCGGCGCGGTTCCCGAACCTGCTGGTCAACGGCGGTGGCGGGATCGCGGTCGGGATGGCGACCAACATCCCGCCGCACAACCTGCGCGAGGTCGCCGACGGCGTCGTCTGGGCGCTGGAGAACCCCGAGGCCGACGACGAGCAGCTGCTCGAGGCCCTGATGGCGCGGATCAAGGGGCCGGACTTCCCGACCCACGCCCAGATCCTGGGCACCAACGCCATCGCGGACGCCTACCGCACCGGCCGCGGCTCCATCAAGATGCGGGCCGTCGTCACCATCGAGGAGGACAGCAAGGGGCGTACCACGCTGGTCGTCACCGAGCTGCCCTACCAGGTCAACCCGGACAACCTCATCGAGAACATCGCCTCGATGCACCGGGAAGGCAAGATCACCGGCATCTCGGACATCGCCGACGAGTCCAACAGCCGCCGCGGCATGCGGATCGTCGTCACGCTCAAGCGCGACGCGATCCCGAAGGTGGTGCTGAACAACCTCTACAAGCACACCCAGCTGCAGACGACCTTCGGCGTCAACATGCTGGCCCTGGTCGACGGCGTGCCGCGCACGCTGCGGCTCGACCAGACGATCCGGTACTACGTCAAGCACCAGGTCGAGGTCATCGTCCGGCGCACCAAGTACCGGCTGCGGAAGGCCGAGGAGCGCGCCCACATCCTGCGCGGTCTGGTCAAGGCGCTGGACATGCTGGACGAGGTCATCGCCCTGATCCGGCGCTCGCCCACGGTGGACGACGCGCGTACCGGCCTGATCGAGCTGCTCGACGTCGACGAGATCCAGGCCAACGCGATCCTGGAGATGCAGCTGCGCCGCCTGGCCGCCCTGGAGCGGCAGAAGATCGTCGACCAGCTGGCCGAGATCGAGCGGGAGATCGAGGACCTCAAGGACGTCCTCGCCAAGCCCGAGCGCCAGCGGCAGATCATCCGCGAAGAGCTGATGGAGATCGTCGACAAGTACGGCGAGGACCGGCGCACCAAGATCGTCCCGTTCGAGGGCGAGGTCTCCATGGAAGACCTCATCGCCGAAGAGGACGTGGTCGTCACCATCACCCGCACGGGTTACGCGAAGCGGACCCGCACCGACCTGTACCGGGCGCAGAAGCGCGGCGGCAAGGGCGTGCAGGGCGCGGCGCTGAAGCAGGACGACATTGTGTCGCACTTCTTCGTCTGCTCGACCCACGACTGGATCCTGTTCTTCACCAACAAGGGCCGGGTCTACCGGGCGAAGGCCTACGAGCTGCCGGAGGCCAACCGCACGGCCCGCGGCCAGCACGTGGCGAACCTGCTGGCGTTCCAGCCGGACGAGCAGATCGCCCAGGTCATGCAGATCAAGGACTACACGGCGGCCCCGTACCTGGTGCTGGCCACCAAGAAGGGCCTGGTCAAGAAGTCCCGGTTGACCGATTTCGATTCCAACCGATCGGGTGGTCTCATCGGCGTCAACCTGAAGGAGGACGACGAGCTGGTCGGTGCGGTGCTGTGCTCCGCGGACGACGACCTGCTGCTGGTGTCCGCCGAGGGCCAGTCGATCCGGTTCCACGCCACCGACGACGCGCTGCGGCCGATGGGTCGTGCCACCTCGGGTGTGCTGGGCATGCGGTTCAACGACGGTGACGAGCTGCTGGCCATGGGCGTCGTGCGCGAGGACCGGTACGTGCTGGTGGCCACCGATCGGGGCTACGCCAAGCGCACCCAGATCGACGACTACCCAGTGCAGGGTCGCGGCGGAAAGGGTGTGCTGACTCTCCAGCACGACAACAAGCGTGGCAGGCTGGTGGGGGCGCTCATCGTCGAACTCGACGACGAGCTCTACGCGATCACCTCGAGCGGTGGGGTCATCCGCACCACTGCCAAGGAGGTGCGCAAGGCCGGCAGGCAGACGAAGGGGGTTCGTCTGATGAACCTCGACGAAGCTTCCGCGTTGGTGGCCATCGCGCGCAACGCCGACGAGGCCGTCGACCCGGACGCTGCGGGGCCGGAGCAGCAGAAGTAACACTGTGGGAGACCACGCCGCACACCGCCGACGATCACCGAAGGATCGCTCGTGACATCTTCCGAGAAGCCGGAGTCCTCGGGCCCGCAGGACGCGGACCAGGCTTCGGTCAGCACTCAAGCAGTCGACAGCACCGCCGAGGCGGAAACCGAATCCGGCTCGGCGGCCGCGGAGGCCGCCAGCGGTGAGGAGCTGAACGGCACCGAAACGCCGCCGCCGTGGCAGCGCGCGTCGGCGTCCGGGGCGGATTCGGTTTCCGCCTCCACCCCGGACACCCCGGTGCCGGACGTCGACGACACGCAGACCATCCCCAAGCAGTTCGCGGACCAGGAGACCGTGCGCACCAAGGTGCCGCAGTCGGCGCGGACCACGGTGTCGTTCACCGGGTCCGGCACTGGTTCCGGGGGCAGCGCGCGCAACGCGTCGACCCCGTCGGCGCGACGGCCCAGCCGGGGGCCGCGCCGGGCCAGCCTGCAGGTCAAGCGGGTCGACCCGTGGTCGGTGCTGAAGCTCGCGCTGGTGCTCAGCGTGGCGCTGTTCTTCGTCTGGATGATCGCGGTGGCGGTGCTCTATGGCGTGCTCGACGGCATGGGCGTGTGGGAGCAGCTCAACGGCACCTTCAGCGAGCTGACCCAGCCCGACGACGCGGCGGCCGAGCCGTTGATCAGCGCCGCGCGCGTGTTCGGGGTCGCCTCGATCATCGGCGCGATCAACATCGTGCTGGTGACCGCGCTGGCGACGGTGGCCGCGTTCATCTACAACGTGGCGGCCGACTTCGCCGGCGGCGTCGAGATCACCCTGTCCGAGCGGGAGTGAGCCGCTGACGTGGCGATTCCGGTCCAGCGGGCCCGGAATCGCCACGTCCTCCGGCGCGGGACCCACCCCCCGTTCAGACGCCGGAAGGCGTCCTGTAGTCTTTGAATCACAACAAGGGCCTATAGCTCAGGCGGTTAGAGCGCTTCGCTGATAACGAAGAGGTCGAAGGTTCAAGTCCTTCTAGGCCCACTGGTAACCCTTTCAACACCTGAGACGTCACGGGCCCGCGCGCCGCGTGCAAGGAGGCGACCGGAAGTGAAGAAGCTGCTCGCACTCGCCGCAGTTGCTGGAGTCGTCCTGTTCGTCGTTCGGCGAAACCGCGCCGCCAAGGCCGAGGCCGACTTGTGGCGCGAGGCCACCGCCGAGGCCTGATCCTCCGGCGAGGTTCTTGAACCAGCCCGGTCCGGTTCGCCGCACCGGGCTGTTCTCGTCGCCAGCACCACCGGTCAGCTGACCCGGAGCGGCGACAACCAGGGGACGTAGCTCAATTGGCAGAGCACCGCCTTTGCAAGGCGGGGGTTAGGGGTTCGATTCCCCTCGTCTCCACGCAATGGGAGGCTCGTGCTCGCGGAGAGCGCGAGCCTTTTGCGTTCCGCGTGCCTATCGCGGGGGCCGAGCCCCGCGGGCCCCCACGGTGCGGTGGGCACCTTTATCCGGCTCCTCGCGTCGGGGAGCGTTCCCGGTCTGCTCTCGGACTAGCCTCCGTGCAGTTTTGATGTCGCGGCCGCTCGCCTCTTCGTCACTCGCCTCTTCGTCACTCGCCTCTTCGTCACTCGCCTCTTCGTCACTCGCCTCTTCGTCACTCGCCTCTTGGTCGCTCGGCCCTTGGGACTCGCCTCTTGGTCGCTCGGCCCTTGGGACTCGCCTATTCGTTGTTCGCTTGGGGTTGGCTGTGGCTTGTCGTTCTGCTTCTTGCTTCTTCTTTCCTGGTTGGCATTTTGGGGTTCTTGGTGGGAGTTTTCGGGGAGTGGAAGGGGGTTTGGTGGGGTTCGGGGCTGGTCGGGTGAACATCCTTGCTTCTGCTGTCGGGGTTGGGTTTCTGCAGCGTTGCAGGGAGGTTCTATGGGTGGGCGTGGGTTTGTCGGGCGGGGTGGTTGGGCCCTCGGGTTGTGCTGGACCGCCGTTCTGCTGGACGGGTTCGACCTCGTTGTGCTCGGGTCTGTGCTGCCGGTGCTGCTTGAGAATCAGCAGTGGGGGCTGACTCCTGCTAGCGCTTCCGTCGTTTCGACCGTTGGGTTGGTCGGGATGACCATCGGGGCGCTGGCGATCGGGACCGTCACCGATGTCATCGGCCGGCGGAAGGCTCTGATCTTTGCGGTGACCAGCTTCTCCGTGCTGACCGCGCTGTGTGCGGTTGCGCCTTCGGTGTTCGTCTTCGGGTTGCTGCGGTTTCTTGCCGGGTTGGGTCTTGGCGGGTGTCTGCCGACCGCGATCGCTCTGGTCACCGAGCACGCTCGGGCAGGGAAGAGCGGTAGTGCCACCACCTCGATCATGACCGGGTATCACGTTGGGGCCGTGCTGACCGCTCTGCTCGGAATCGCTGTGCTGCCGAGCTTGGGGTGGCGGGCGATGTTCGTCATCGGGGCCGCGCCTGCGTTGGTGCTCGTGCCGCTCATGCTTCGGTACCTGCCCGAGTCGGAGTCCTTCGAGCAGGTCAAGGCCGAACGCGGTTCGCGTGGTGGGGCCGATGCCGTCGCTTCGTTGTTCCGCGGTGGGTTCGCTCGGGCCACCATTGCCTTCTGGGTCACGTCCTTCATGGGGTTGTTGCTGGTCTACGGGCTCAACACCTGGTTGCCGCAGATCATGAAGTCCGCCGGGTATCCGCTCGGTGCGGCGCTGGGGTTGTTGCTGACGTTGAACATCGGTGCGGTGATCGGGCTTTTGATCGCTGGTGCGGTGGCTGACCGGATCGGGCTTCGACCGTCGACGATCGCCTGGTTCGCCGCGTCCGCGGTGTTCCTGGCTGCGCTGAGCATCAAGCTGCCGGGGATCGGCGTGTACGTCGCGGTGCTGATCGCCGGGTGCTTCGTGTTCAGCTCGCAGGTGCTCGTGTACGCCTACATCGGTCGCGTGTACCCGGCGGCGAACCGGGCCACCGGGCTCGGGTGGTCGGCCGGGATCGGGCGCATCGGTGCGATCTGCGGGCCGCTGCTCGGTGGCGCCATGCTCACGGCTGGCATCGCCTACCCGTGGGGCTTCTACGCCTTCGCCGTGGTCGGCGCGCTGGGTGCTGTCGGCGCTGCGATGGTCGGGAGGCCCGGGGTTTCGCAGGAGCAGGAGCTCAACGCCAACAACTCCCAGCACGCCTAGCGGCGATTCAGCTCTCGGCAGCCGCCTTGATCTGGTCCACCGTTTGCTGCATGGCCTCTTGGAGGAGGCCGCGGCGGAACTCCAGGAACGTAGCGGCCTGCTCCGGCGGGAGGCTGTCCCGGATGGCCAGCAACTGGCTCGGCGGGGACTTCATCACGAAGCGCTGGGTCAGCCGGCAGCCGTCGGCGGTCGGCTCGACCTCGAAGGACCACACCGGGTTCTCCGAGGGATCGGACTGGGCGAGCACCGCCCAGGCGAACCGGCGCCCCGGCTCGGCCTCGAGCACCTCGCACTCGGTGGTCCAGGTGTCGTCGCCGAGCCGGTTGTGCCCCTTGAACCGGGCGCCGACCGCACCCGGCTCCTCGGACATCCACTCGCCGCCGGTGCACTCCGGGCTCCACTCGCCCATGCGCGTGATGTCGCTGGCGACCCGGTACACCACGTCCGCGGTCGCGGCCACCTCGGCGGTGGCGTGCAAATCGAAACTCGTCGATTCTGTCATAACAGCATCCTGTCCCCGTGAACCGGTCCACCGCCGTATGATTCGAACCACTTCAGAACGCGGTGAAGGGCACCTTCGAGCAAGCCCACCCGTCGCCCGACCGCCCCCCCAAGGAGGCGCTTCGCGCCACGGAGTTGAACTGCCTGAAGGTGCCCACATTCGGATGATCTCGGTCAGTGGGAGCGTTCGGCGGCGGGGTGATGGCCGTCGGACTGGGGTGGCACCTCGTAGCGGTCCGCGCGGTGGCGGGCCGCGTTGTCTCGCCTGGTGACGTCGCTTTCGGCGGAAGCCACGGGAAGCTCTTCCGGGCGGCGGGAGAGCGCGACCGCGGCTGCTGCGGCCAGACCGCCCAGGGCCAGCAGGACCCACGGCCACTTGCGGCGCTTCGGCTTCGGGTTGATCCGCTCGGCCAGTTCCTTGCGGGCCGCCACCGTGTTCTTGGCGAGCTGCTTGCGGGACTCGGCGGCCTTCTTCTCCCACTGCTTGCGCGCCTTGCGGCTGCGCTTGGAGAGCTCCTTGCGGGACATCCCGGTGGTGCGCTGCGCGATCTTCTCCTGCAGCTCGTCGGTCGAAATGCCCCGGTTGGCGAGTTCCTGCTCGGCCAGCATGGCGGCGTGCTTGGAGAACGCCACGCCCACCTCGCTCGCGCGTTTCGCGCCGTGGCGGGCGGACTTGATGCCGGTCCCCACCGCCTTGCCCACGCTCTCGCCAGCTCGGGCCATCGCCTTCACCTCGTCCATCATCTGCCTCCGCAGTCCCTGTTCTCGATAAGCGGCGCGAGCCGCTTCCTCTTCTTGGTGAGCAGGCTCGCCACTCGCACCGCCGCGGGTTCTCAGCGTTCGTCTGGCGAGGACAGCCCCGACGCCGCGTATTGGACATACGTCAGGAGGGGATCCCGCAGCCCAGACGGACGCTGAGGTTCCGCTACCCGCACCGCTGCGCAAATCACCCGTGAACCCTCCTTGGGTCCGGCGTTGTGCCGGTCGACTTCTGGGCCGCGTCCTGGCCCATATTGCACCCAGAAACCGGTATCGGCCTGTTCGATGGCAGGATGGTCGAGTGGCTGAAGACAATGGATCGCTCGTTGGGACGACGGTGACCGCGACCCTGCACACCTCGCAGGGGGACATCCGGATCAACCTGTTCCCCGACCAGGCGCCCAAGACCGTGAAGAACTTCGTCGGTCTTGCCGAAGGCACCCAGGAATACACCGAGCCGAACGCGAAGGGCGAGAAGTCCGGCCCGTTCTACGACGGGGTGATCTTCCACCGCGTCATCGAGGGCTTCATGGCCCAGACCGGTGACCCGACCGGCACCGGCCGCGGTGGCCCGGGCTACAAGTTCGGCGACGAGTTCCACCCGACCCTGCAGTTCGACCGGCCGTACCTGCTGGCCATGGCCAACGCCGGGCCCGGTACCAACGGCTCGCAGTTCTTCATCACGGTGGCTGCGACCAGCTGGTTGAACTACAAGCACACCATCTTCGGCGAGGTCGCGGACCAGAAGTCCCGCGACGTGGTCGACACGATCGCGACCACTGCGACCGGCCAGGGCGACCGTCCGGTCAACGACATCATCATCGAAAAGGTCTCGATCGAGCGCAGTTGAGACCCACCAACCGAGCAAAGAGCAGGTCCCACACGTGACTGTTCCGCCCGGATCCCAGCCAGGGGCGGACGGAGCGCCGCCGCAGCTGCCGACTTGCGTCCGGCATCCGGACCGCCCGACCGGGCTGCGCTGCACCCGGTGCGAGCGTCCGGCGTGCCCGGAATGCCTGCGCGACGCCTCCGTCGGCCAGCACTGCGTCGACTGCGTTGCTGAAGGGCAGCGCGGGCAACGGCAGGCCGTGACGGTTGCCGGTGCGAAGCTGTCCGACAAGCCGATCCTGGTGCCGCTGCTGATCGCGGTCAACGTGGTGATCTTCGCGATCACCGCGATCCAGGCCGGCAGCATCGGCGCGAACCACACGGCGCCGATCTTCGACCAGTTCGCGCTGTGGCCGATCCTGGTCGCCGGCGGGCAGTGGTTCCGCTTGGTCACCTCCGGTTTCCTGCACATCGGGCTGCTGCACCTGGCGATGAACATGATCGCCCTGTGGGTCATCGGTCGTGATCTGGAGCTGCTGCTCGGGCGCTGGCGGTTCGCCGCGGTGTACGTGCTGTCGCTGCTCGGCGGCGGTGCCGCGGTGTTCCTGTTCGGTGACGAGATGGCCCCGGTGGCCGGTGCGTCCGGCGCCGTGTACGGGTTGATGGGCGGAATCGCCATCGCCGCGCTGCGGCTGAAGGTGAGCCTGCGGCCGGTGCTGGTGGTCATCGCTCTGAACATCGGCGCCAGCGTGGTGATCCCCGGGATCTCGCTGCTCGGGCACCTCGGTGGTCTGGTGCTCGGGGTGCTCGCGACCGGTGCGCTGGTCTACGCGCCCCGGAACCGGCAGACGCTGATCCAGGCCGGTGCGCTGGCCGGGTTGCTGGTGGTGCTGCTCGCAATGCTGATCACGCGGGACATGCAGTTCGGCAACCTGGTGTGCTTCGGTTCAGGCTCGCAGGCGCGCTGCGGAGTGCTCGGAACGTAATAGCTCGTATTAGCAAGGAATTCGATCAGTCCCGGTGACCGGCACGCCGGGGCTGATTCCTTCTCAGCTCCGCAAGGTGCGCAGGGCGTCGGCGACGTCCTGCGGGTCCGCGCCGAGGTCCAGGCGCGTCAGGATGATGAGGACGTCCGCGTCGAGCTCCAGGGACTGCACCTCGCGGCCGAAGCGGCGGTGTTCGCGGACCCGGATCGCCACGGCAGGCCAGGGCCAGTGCCGTCGGCCGCGCAGGCTTCGGATGGTGACGCCGTCGCGGTTCGCGCTCAAGCGCGGGCGGCAGATGGTGGCGTGCGCCGAGGCAGCGGCGAGGGCGAGCACCAGGACGCCGACGAACAGGCCGTCCACCGCGGACTCGGTGGCGAACCACCAGGCGGCGGCGGCTGCGGTGAGCACCCAGCCGGTGACCACCAGTCCTGCCGGGGTGGCCCACTGCTGCGATTCGTTCGGCACGTCCACCGTTATCCACCTGCTACCGATGAGTTATCCACAGGAGTTATCCCCACTGGGGATGAGTTACACCCATGTCGTTCGACGACCCGGAGTCAATCCGCCGACGGGACGAGTGAGGCCCGAAGGGATTGCGCCCTCCGGGCCTCGACACGAATCGCTGCGGTGGGTCAGCGCCAACGCATCGTCATCAGCAGGCCGACGATCATGAAGGCGAACCCGACGGCGAAGTTCCAGCCGCCGAGTTCGGCCATGAACGGGATCTTATCGCCCGCGATGTAGTTGACCACCAGCCACAGCAGCCCGACGACCATCATCCCCAGCATCACTGCGACGTAGATGGGGTGCGACGGGCCGAGCGCCTTCGCCTTCACCGGCGTGCGGCGATCGGTCACCGGGGTGGGTGAGTCCTTCTTGCGGACCTTGGACTTCGGCATGGTGTCCTCGCCAGGTGGTGCGGCCGCGGGTGCCGCGTGCTCGGGCGTGCAAACCGCGAAACCAGCTGCGGATCGGCTCGTTGTTCCAAGTACCACGTTAACGCAATCACAGAGCTGATCTAGAGCCCGGCTATGATCATTTTTCCCGGAGACCATCCAGACCCGCGTACGAGCCGTGACGGAGAGCGCAACCGCGGCATCCCCCGAGCACTTGGAGGCCCTGCCGCCGGATCGTCGACGCGTCCGCTCCGCGCTGCGCGTGGTCGGCGAGCTGCTGATCACCGCCCGACTTCAGGTGTCGTGTTCCCGTGGATCGACCCGCTGCTGCCGTTCAACGGCGTGACGACGCAGTAGGAAAAGGTGGTGACAGCGCGCGTACGCTGACCAGGTGCGCGTACTCGTCGTCGACAACTACGACAGCTTCGTCTACAACCTCGTGCAGTACCTCGCGCAGCTGGGCGCGGACTGTGTCGTGCGCCGCAACGACGTCGTCACTGACGACGACGTGGCAGCCGCCGACGCCGTCCTGCTCAGCCCCGGTCCGGGTACGCCGGACCGCGCCGGTCGCACGATGGAGCTGATCCAGCGCTGCGCCGCGGAGCGCAAGCCGGTACTGGGCGTGTGCCTCGGGCACCAGGCCATCGGGGCGGTGTGGGGCGGGGTCGTAGAGCGGGCGCCGGAGCTGCTGCACGGCAAGGTCAGCGAGATCCACCACTCCGGGGCCGGGGTGTTCGCCGGGCTGTCGGAGCCGTTCATCGCGACCCGCTACCACTCGCTGATCGTCCGCGCGGACTCCATCCCGGACGACTTCGAGATCACCGCGAAGACCGCCTCGGGCATCGTGATGGGCATGCGCCACCGCGAGCTCCCGGTCGAGGGCGTCCAGTTCCACCCCGAGTCGGTGCTCACCGACGGCGGCCACCGCATGCTGGCCAACTGGATGGCCAGCGCAGGCCACCCGGTGGATGGACACCTCGTCGCCGACCTCGAACGCGGCATGCGCGAGGTCGCGGCAGCAGCCCAGCGCTGACCTGCTCCGCAGAACGAAGAAGGGCGCTTCCCGCACGGGAAGCGCCCTTCTGCATGCCTGGTCAGTCGAACGGGGGGAAGAGGCCTCCGCCGTTGTCCGGGCTGGTGGTCGGGGGCCCGCCGTTGCTGTATTCGCCCACGTAGATCGTCACCGTCTCATTGCGGCTGATCTTCTGGCCGGAGCCCGGCGAGGAGCTGAGCACCTTGCCGTCCATGTCCTTGCTCGAGGTGTCCTGGCTGACCTCGTTGATGCTGCCGGTCCACCCGTGGCTCTCCAGTGCCTGCTGGGCCTGGCTCGGCGACATGCCGGTCAGGTCCGGGACGGTGATCTGCTGGCCGTTGGAGACCACCAGCGTCACCTCGGTATTCGGCCGGGCCTCGGTACCGCCCGCCGGCGTCTGGTCGAGCACGACGTCATTCGGCTGCTCGGAGTCGCGCACCTGCTTGCTGACCTTGAACCCGGCGCCTTCCAGGTAGGCCTTCGCCGTGTCGTAGGGCATGCCGATGACGTTTCGGACCTCGACGGTCTCGATCGCCTTGCCCACCACGACGTTGATCGTGGAGCCCTTGGCGATGGCGGCCCCTCGGTTGTCCCAATCCATGATCTTCTGGACCATCTTGGAGTCCGCGGTCTCCTGGTAGTCCGGCGAGATGCCCAGCTTCAGGCCGACGCCTTCCAGCTTCTGCTGCGCCTCGGACATGGACAAGCCCTCCAGGTCTGGGACGTCCACGCTCTCCGGACCGGTGCCGTAGCAGATCTCGACCGCGTCAGCTTCCTTGTTCAGCTGAGCCGGGTACTCGGGCTTCTGCGAGACGATCTTCTCGATCTGGTCCTGGGTGGACGGGCACGACTTGAGGTCGACCCGCCAGCCCTCCCTGGTCGCGCGGTCCATCGCTTCGGTCTTGAGCATGTTCACGAAGTTCGGCACGGCCTCGGTCTTGGGCGTGTTGTTGCCGACCAACGAGGTGATCGCCCATGCGGCGAGCGCGAAGACCGCGACGCAGGCCACCGTCACGAGCGCGACCATCCGGTGCTTGCGGCGCTTGCGCTCCTGCTCGTCGTCGACCGGCTCTTCCGCGTCGCGCTCCACCGACCGGTGGCGACCCGGCACGACCTCGGTCGCCGAGGTATGGGTCAGCATCGCGGTGCGCTCTTCGTCCGACATGATCATCGGAGCCTTCGGGCGCTGCCCGGACAGCACCCGCACCAGGTCGGCGCGCATCTCAGCGGCCGACTGGTAGCGGTTCGCCGGGTTCTTGCTCAACGCCTTGAGCACCACCGCGTCCAGTGACGCGGGCACCGTCGCGTTGACGTCGGAGGGCTTGCGCGGCTCCTCCCGGACGTGCTGGTAGGCCACCGCGACCGGCGAGTCACCGGTGAACGGTGGTTCCCCGGTGACCAGCTCGAACACCACGCAGCCCGTGGCGTAGACGTCGCTTCGCGCGTCCACCGCCTCGCCGCGCGCCTGCTCCGGCGACAGGTACTGCGCGGTGCCGATCACCGCCGCGGTCTGGGTGACCGCCGCCTGGCCGTCGGCCAGCGCGCGGGCGATGCCGAAGTCCATCACCTTCACCGCGCCGGAGCCGGTGATCATGATGTTGGCCGGCTTGACGTCGCGGTGGATGATGCCGTGCCGGTGGCTGAAGTCCAGCGCCGCCGAAGCGTCCGCCATGACCTCCATCGCCCGGCGCGGTGTCAGCGGCCCCTCGGTCTTGACGATGTCGCGCAGCGTCCGGCCGTCGACGTACTCCATGACGATGTAGGGCAGCGGCCCGCTCTCGGCGTCCGTTTCGCCGGTGTCGTAGACGGCCACGATCGCCGGGTGGTTCAGTGCGGCCGCGTTCTGCGCCTCGCGCCGGAACCGCAGCTGGAACGTGGGGTCTCGGGCGAGATCGGCACGCAGGATCTTCACCGCCACGTCCCGGCTCAACCGGGTGTCGCGACCGCGGAACACCTCGGACATGCCGCCGTAGCCGAGCGTCTCACCGAGCTCGTATCGGTTGGACAGAAGTCGGGGTGAACTCATCGAAGCGTCGTTCCGATCCTTGTCAACGATCGTCCCATCATGCCGATCCGTCCTCGCCGGTCGAGGCCGACGGGACGAGTGGTGCTCCCCCGACTCCGGGGCCCGGCTGAGCCGCCGGGTCCGGGTGCCGTAGCGCAGTGTGGCCCAACGATGCAGCGGAATCCAGGCCGTGAGTTGCCGCACCCAGGCTCTGGTCGCGGTTGACGATCCAGTACGTGGTGAAGCCCACTGCGATCAGCACCGCCACCGCCAGCACCGCCACCAGCACCCAGATCACGACCTTGTTGGTCGAGGAGCCGGGCGGCGCCTGCTGTTGCTGCGGCGGTGGCAGCTGCGGGGCCGGTGCCTGCGGTGGAATCACTCCCGGCGGATAGGTGTTGCCCATCGGCGGTAGTTGCTGCCCCGGCATCGGGTGGATGCCGGTGTTCGGCACGGGCACGTTCAGCTGCTGGCGCTGTTGCGGCGCGACCAGCGACGACGGTGTCGGCAGCGGCCGGCCCGCGCGCACCGCCGCGACGGCGTTGGCGAACTCGCCACCGCCGACGTAGCGGCGTCGCGGGTCCTTGATCATGGTCGCCTCGATCAGCGCGCGCACGCCCGGCGGCACGTCCGGCGGCAGCGGCGGCGCGATCTCGCGGATGTGCATCATCGCGACCGTCACCGCGTTGTCGGACAGGAACGGGCGGTGCCCCATCAGGCACTCGTAACCGACCACGGCCAGCGAGTACACGTCGCTGGACGGGGTCGCGTCGTCGCCCAGGGCCTGCTCCGGCGCGATGTAGTGCGCGGTGCCCATCACCATTCCGGAGCGGGTCACCGGCGCCGAGTCGGCGGCCTTGGCGATGCCGAAGTCGGTCAGCTTCACCTTGCCGTCGGGCGTGATCAGGATGTTGCCGGGCTTGACGTCGCGGTGCACCAGACCGCGCTCGTGCGCGGCCTGCAGCGCCTGGCCAGCCTGCTCCAGCATGTCCAGCGTGTGGTCGGTGTTGATGCGGCCTTCGCGGGCGAGGATCGCAGCCAGCGGCTCGCCCTCGACCAGCTCCATCACCAGGTAGGCGGTGTCTTCCGGCCCGTCCGGGATGGCGGCGGTCTCGCCGTAATCGTGCACCGCGGCGATGCCGGGGTGGTTCAAGGACGCGGTGGTGCGTGCTTCGGTGCGGAAGCGGTGCAGGAACTCGGCGTCCCCGCACAGCTCGGCCTTGAGCACCTTGATCGCCACCGTCCGGTCGAGCCGGACGTCCACCGCCTCCCACACCTCGCCCATCCCGCCGACCGCGATGCGCTTGCCGAGTCGGTACCGGTCGGCGAGTAACTGGCCGGAGGTCAGCACGGGTCAGCCACCTCCCTGAAGACCGGCCCGGATGACCTCCCGGCCGATCGGGGCGGCGATCGAGCCGCCGGTGGCCTCGGCGCCCTCGTCACCGCCGTTCTCCACGATCACCGCGACCGCGATGGTCGGGTTCTCGGCGGGGGCGAACGCCACGTACCACCCGTGCGGCTTGTCGCCGGCGTCGCCGTGCTGGGCGGTACCGGTCTTCGAGGCGATCTGGATGTTGGAGATCTTGCCGGAGCCCTTGGTGTTCTGCTCCGACTTGATCATCATGTCGCGGATCATGTGCGCGACCTCGGGGGAGACGGCCTGGTTCATCTCCTCCGGCTTGAAGGTGTCCAGCTCCGACATGTCCGGGGCGCGGGTGGCCTTCACCGCTTGCGGCTTCATCAGCTTGCCGTCGTTGGCGAGGGCTGCGGTGACCATCGCGTTCTGCATCGGGGTGACCCGGACGTCGCGCTGGCCGATGGAGCTCTGGTACAGCGACGCGTCGTCGGCCATCGGGCCGAGATCGGACTTGGCCACGCTCATCGGGATCTGCAGGTCCTCGCCGAAGCCGAACGCGGCAGCGGTCTCCCGCATCTTGTCCGCGCCGAGCTCACCGGCGATCTTGGCGAACGCCGTGTTGCAGGAGTAGGCCACGGCCAGCTCGAGGGTGTCGCCCTTGCACGTCTTGCCGCCGTAGTTGGGCAGCGTGGCGCTGGCGGTGCCGGGCAGCGGGATGCGCGCGGCGGTCTCCACCTTGCTGTCCGGCGTGTAGCCGTTCTGCAGCGCTGCGGCCGTGGTGATCAGCTTGAAGGTCGAACCAGGCGGGTAGATCTCGGAGACCGCGCGGTTGGCCATCGGGTCGCCGTCGGCCTCGCTGAGGTTGTTCCACTGCTTGGCGACCTCGTTGTTGTCGGTCGAGGTCAGCAGGTTCGGGTCGTAGGACGGCGCGTTGACCATGGTCAGGATCTCGCCCGTCCGCGGGTCCAGCGCCACCACCGACCCGGTGAAGCCCTTGCTGGTCAGCTCCTTGTAGGCCACCTCTTGCATGGCCGTGTTGATGGTCAGCTCGACGCTGCCGCCGCGCGACTCCTGGCCGGTGATCATGTCCGACAGCCGGTCGAACGCCAGGCTGTCGTCCTTGCCGGTGAGGATCTTGTCCTCGGCGCGCTCGATCCCGTTGGAGCCGTAGTAGAACGAGTAGAACCCGGTCACCGGGGCGTACATCGGCCCGTTCGGATAGGTGCGCAGCCACTTGTAGCGGTTGTCCTCGTTGGGCACCGACCTGGCCAGCGACTGGCCACCGGCGATGATCTGCCCGCGCTCCTTGGCGAACTCCTCGTACTGGGTCCGCTTGTTCAGCGGGTGATCGCGGAGCTCGTCGGCCTGGATCACCTGGATGTAGGTCGCGTTGCCCATCAGCAGGACGACCATCGCCATCATAACCAGCGCCACGCGGCGCAACGGCTTGTTCATCGGGGACGCTCCACGAGTTCCGTATGCGCTTCCGCGATCGGCGCCTGCTTGGGCTTGGGCTTGGCAGGCGTCTGCGGCCGCCGAGCGGCGTCGGAGATCCGCAGCAGGAGAGCGACCAGCACGTAGTTGGCGAGCAGCGACGACCCACCGGCCGCCAGGAACGGCGCGGTCAGACCGGTCATCGGGATCAGCCCGGTGACACCACCGGCGACCACGAACAGCTGCAGCACGATGGTGAACGCGAGACCGCCGGCGAACAGCTTGCCGAAGGAGTCGCGCACCGCCAGCGAGGTGCGCAGACCGCGCATCACCAGCAGCAGGTACATCATCAGCACCGCCATCAGCCCGACCAGGCCGAGCTCCTCGCCGATGGCCGAGATGATGAAGTCGCTGGCCGCCCAGGAGGTCAGGTACGGCCGGCCCGAGCCGAGCCCGGAGCCGAACATGCCGCCGTTGGCCATCCCGAACAGACCGGTGCGGAGCTGGTCGTTGGCGGCGCCCTCGGCCAGCGGGTCCAGCCAGGTGTTCACCCGGGCCTGGACGTGGTCGAACAGGTTGAACGCGACGACGGCGCCGAGCGCGAACATGGACAGGCCGAGGAACACCCACACCGCGCGTTCCGTCGCGATGTAGAGCATGGCCAGCACGATGCCGAAGAACAGCAGCGAGGAGCCCAGGTCCTTCTCCAACACCAGGATGCCGATGGACAGCACCCAGGCCGCGATCACCGGCATCAGGTCCCGCGGGCGCGGCCAGTCCACGCCGAGGAAGCGCTTCCCGGCGGTGGTGAACAGCTCCCGCTTGGAGACCAGGAACGAGGCGAAGAAGATCAGCAGCAGGATCTTGGCGAACTCACCGGGCTGGATGGAGCCCAGCGGGCCGAACCGGATCCACAGCTTCGCGCCGTTGGCCTCCGAGATGCTGGCGGGCAGCAGGCCGGGCAGGGCCAGCAGCGCGATCCCGACGAACCCGCAGGTGAAGCCGTACTGAGCGAGCGTCCGGTGATCCTTGATGAACGCCAGGACCAGTACGAACAGCACGACGCCGATCGCGCTGAACATGATCTGCTTGCCGGTGAACGGCCCGCCGTAGACCTCGGCGAGGTCGAGCCGGTGCAGCATCACCAGACCGATCCCGTTGATCAGCGCCACCAGCGGCAGGATCAACGGGTCGGCGTACGGCGCCCATCGGCGCACCGCGACGTGCGCCGCGCCGAACAACACCAGGAACGCCGTCCCGTAGAGGAAGAGGTCCTTGGTGACTGTCTGCTTCTGGGCGACCTCCACGAGGATCAGCGCGAAGGTGACGATCACCGCAGCGAAAACCAGCATGAACAGTTCGGTGCCCCGCCGAGTGAGAACTCGCGGGGCGCCGCTGGTCGCTCCGGTCTGAGCGGCCGGTCCAGGCATCAACTCACCATCCGGCAGGTCACACCCGGCTTCTGCTGCTCCGTCTGCAGCGGTGTCGCGTCATCCGGCGTGGGTGCCTCAGGGGGCTTCGGCGATTCGGGCGGCAGGTTCTCGCCCGGGGGCTGCTGGCCGTTGGCCGGCGGCGGCGGATTCTGCTGCGCCGGGGGCTCGGGCTTCTGGCACTCGGGCAGCAGCGCGGTCATCCGCAGTCGGCGCATCGCGTCGCGAGCGTCCTGCAGACCGTTGACCTCGGTGATGCCGTTGCGCACGTCCGGCCGCTGAGCTTCCTGCAGATCCGTCAGCTTGATCGGAGTGCAGTCCGCTGCCGAGTCCGGCGGGCAGGAGTTCTCCACCTCCCAGTTCAGCGAGACACCGAGCACGGTGCCCTGCACGCCCTGGTAGATCACCACTTCGTCGGCGCTGTTCGCACCGATGTAGTACTGGTTGAGCACCCACCAACGCCCGACCAGTGCACCGCCTCCAAGCAGGATGAGCACGCCGCACGTCACCAGCAGCCAGCGCAGCCAGCTCCGCTTGCGGGGCTGCTCCGGCGGCGGTGAGGTGGGCTCGAATCGCTGCGGCTGCGGCCGCGGCATGGTTACCGCGGACGCGCGCGCCGCCGACGAATCGGGTTGCGGATGCTCATCTCCATTTCCCGCCGCGCCCCCGACGATCGGGGCGTCATCGCCGAATTCGACGTCGACGACGTCGGCGATGATGACGGTCACGTTGTCCGGACCGCCGCCCTTGAGGGCGAGCTCGATCATCCGGTCCGCGCACTGCTGCGGGTCCGGGATGCGCAGGGCTTCCGCCATAGTCTCGGTGCTCACCGGGCCGGTCAGGCCGTCGGAGCAGAGCAGGTAGCGGTCCCCGGCGCGAGCCTCCCGGATCGCCAGGCTCGGTTCCACCTCGTGGCCGGTCAACGCGTACAGCAGCAGCGAGCGCTGCGGGTGGTTGGCGGCCTCCTCCTCGGTGATCCGGCCTTCGTCGATCAGCGACTGCACGAAGGTGTCGTCGTGGGTTATCTGGGTCAGCTCGCCGTCGCGGACCAGGTACGCCCTGGAGTCGCCGACGTGCACCAAGCCGAGCCTGCTGCCTGCGAACAGGACAGCGGTCAGCGTGGTGCCCATCCCTTCCAGGTCCGGGTCGTTGGCCACCAGCTCGGAGATCGCGCCGTTGCCGGTCAGCACCGCGTTGCGGAGCTGACCGAGCAGGTCGTCGCTCGGTTCGTCGTCATCGAGAGGCGCGAGGGCCGCGATGACGACCTTGCTGGCGACCTCACCGGCGGCATGGCCTCCCATACCGTCCGCGAGGGCGAGTAGTCGTGGGCCGGCATAGACCGAGTCCTGGTTGTTGGAACGAACCAGGCCGCGGTCGCTGCGGGCTGCGTAGTGAAGGACGAGGGTCATGAGCGCAGCTCGATCACCGTCTTGCCGATTCTGATCGGAACGCCGAGCGGGACCTTGGTCGGCCCCGTGACCTTCGCCCGATCGAGGTATGTGCCGTTTGTGGAGCCTAGATCCTCCACGTACCAATCGGAGCCCCGAAGTGACAACTTCGCGTGTCGTGTCGACGCGTAGTCGTCATCGAGGACCAACGTGGAGTCGTCCGCCCGGCCGATCATGATCGGCCGACCGTCCAGTGAAATGCGCGTGCCGGCGAGCGCACCGTGCGTCACCACCATCTGGCGTGGCGCCTTGCTCCTGCCCTTGCCCTTGGCCTTGGCCGGGGCCCGACCCGCACCTGGCATCGGGACCCGCATCCCGGACGCCGAGTAGAGGTCTGAACGAACCACTCGAAGCGCAGCCAGGACGAACAACCAGAGCAGGGCGAGGAATCCTGCTCTGGTCAGCTGCATAACCAGCTCTGGCACTTGTTGTGAACGCTCCTACTCGTGTCGGGGACGCGTACCGCGGTCTCAGGCCTGCTGGGCGCGGAAGATCAGGGAGGAGTGGCCGACCCTGATCACGTCTCCGTCCGCCAACTGCCAAGTCTGCACCGGGGTGCCGTTCACCGTGGTGCCATTCGTGGAACCGAGGTCGGCCAACATCGCGCTCTGACCGTCCCAGGTGATCTCGATGTGCTTGCGGGACACCCCGGTGTCGGGCAGTCGGAACTGACCCTCCTGGCCGCGGCCGATGACGTTAGAGCCCTGCTGCAGCGTGTACGAGCGGTTCGAACCGTCGTCGAGGTGCAGCGTGGCGGTCATCGCACCGCGCGGGCCGCCCTGCGGGTAGCCACCGGGAGCGCTCTGCGGGTAGGCACCGCCCGGCTGCTGGCCGTAGCCGCCCTGGTCCGGGAAGCCGCCCGACTGCGGGTAGGCGCCACCGGGCTGCTGGCCGTAGCCGCCCTGGTCGTAGCCCGGCTGCTGGCCGCCATAACCGCCCTGGTCGTAACCAGCGGCGGGCTGCTGCTGGCCGTAACCCTGGTCATAACCCGGCTGCTGGCCGTAGCCCTGGTCGTAACCAGCGGGCTGGCCGTAACCGCCCTGGTCGTAACCCGGCTGCTGGCCGTAGCCGCCCTGGTCGTAGCCCGGCTGCTGGCCGCCATAACCGCCCTGGTCGTAACCAGCGGCGGGCTGCTGCTGGCCGTAACCCTGGTCATAACCGGGCTGCTGGCCGTAGCCGCCCTGGTCGTAGCCCGGCTGCTGGCCGTAGCCCTGGTCGTAACCGGCGGGCTGGCCGTAGCCGCCCTGGTCGTAACCAGCGGCGGGCTGCTGCTGGCCGTAACCCTGGTCATAGCCCGGCTGCTGGCCGTAGCCGCCCTGGTCGTAGCCGCCGGCAGCGGGGGGCTGCTGGCCGTAGTTGGGGTCCTGGCCTTGGCCGTAACCCTGGTCGTAGCCGTACTGCCCCTGCTGGTTGTACGGATCTCCCTGGGGGTAGTGGCCTGGTGGCTGGCTCATGGGTCGGTCTCCTGCGGTACGCGGTTGTGCCGGCCGTCGAGTCACGTCGGGGTCGACGGTCGAACTGATTCGAAACTGTCCCGTGTGCAGCGTCTCAGAGCGCTCCAGGGAGACTACGACGTCACCATATGTGTCCCACCCCTGCTCGGTGAGATGCTCCTGAACGCAGTCGGCGAGGAGGTCGGTGACCCGGTCCTCGTCGTCGGTGAGCCGATCGTGATCGGACGGGCTCAGTTGCACAACGTAGTGGTTGCACGCGAGCAGTCGACCCCCGGCGAGCTCCCGGACCTGCAGCTCGGCTTCCCGCTGCAGCGCCTGGGCGACCTCCTGGGGTACGACCTTCCCGCCGAAAACGCGCGCGAAGCCATTGCCGACGATGCCTTCGAGTCGGCGCTCAAAGCGCTGCACGAGGCCCACGGCAAATCCCTTCCACGCGTACGACTTCCGGTACCCATCGTATCTGGGTCAACGGGCCGAGACACCGCCCTGTTCCCAACAAGCCAGACCCCCCAGTGAAGTCCCTCTTCATGCCGTGCTAATCTACTTTCGCCAACAGGGCAGCAGGGAAGCGAAAGCGACCCCGGTGCCAACGGTCGGAAGTAAGCAGTGTAAGCTTCCAGCCAAGCCACGGGCGAGTGGCGGAATGGCAGACGCGCACGGTTCAGGTCCGTGTGTCCGAAAGGACGTGAGGGTTCAACTCCCTCCTCGCCCACTCGGAAGGCCCCCCGGCTCATGCTTCGCCGGGGGGCCTTCCTTATATGTCTATACGGGGGCCGAGCCCCCGTAGGCCCCCACGGTGCGGTGGCCACCTTTTATCTGGCCCCTCACCAGGGGGAGCGTTCCCGGCCTGGGTTCTGAACCAGCAGTTCGCTTCGCATCTCTGCTTCTTCTTGGCTGTATCTGGCCTGCCTTGGGGTTTCGGCGTCTTTGAGGTCGTCCTAGTTCTTGGGGGCTGAGGATTTCTGGTTTGGGTTTCTGGGTGTTGACCTGGAGTTTTCGGGTTTTGGGGTTCCTCTTCTTTGGGTTTTTGGTTGTGTCTGTTTTGGGGGTTTTCTTGGGTTTTCGGGTGTGAGGTTCGTCTTTTCGTTGTGGGCGTGGGGTTCGTCATGTTCTGGGTGGGTTGGTTCAGCGGACAGCGAACGGTGAGGTGGGTCGGGGGTTCGGTGTGGGGATCGCCACTCCGGTTCGGTTTTGGGGCTTCTTCGGTCGAGGTGGGGTTGGTCGGGGGGTCTGGAACCTAGGGTGATCGGTGGTTCGTCCGGGTTTTCGCTTGTGGGGTGGATGTCTTGGTTGAGGCCGTGGTGGTCGCCGCTGTGGTGTGCAGCGGGTTGGTGGCCGGGTTGTTCGCTGCGTTCGGGTACGCCGTGATGCCCGGGTTGCGGGACGTGGAGGACTCGGCGTTCGTCGCTGCGATGCAGCGGATCAACTCGGCGATCTTGAACTGGGTGTTCCTGTCCTTGTTCCTCGGCGGGCTGGCGCTGGGCGGGGTGGCCACCGGGTTGTTGTGGTTCCGGGGGGATGCCGGGTTCGAGTGGGCGGCCGGCGGGTTCGTGCTGTACCTGGTGATGTTCGGGATCACCGCGGGGGTGAACGTGCCGTTGAACAACGCGTTGGAAGCTGGTGGGGCGGACGTTGCCGCGCTGCGTCGGGGGTTCGAGGCGAAGTGGGTCCGGTGGAACCTGGTTCGGGCCTTCGCCAGCACTGCTTCTTTCTTGTGCTGGGCGCTCGCGCTGCTCTTCGGTTCGCAGTAGTCGATGGGAGGAGTGGGCGTGGAGTTGGACGAGGTTGCCGAGTTCGCTGCTCGGGTTCATCGGGGGCAGGTCGACAAGGCTGGGCGGCCTTATGTCGAGCACCTCTCCGCCGTAGCTGCTGGGGTTCGGGAGCGAGGTGGCAGCGATGCTCAGATCGCTGCGGCCTGGTTGCACGACTCCGTCGAGGACGGGGCGGTGACCGAGGAATGGCTGCGGGAGGCCGCGCTTCCGGCTGAGACCAAGGAGATCGTGCTCGCCGTGACCAAGCGGGCTGGTGAAGATCCGGCCGAGTACGCCGCGCGGATCTTGGCGACGCCTGGGGCTGTTCTGGTCAAGGAAGCTGATCTGGCGCACAACTCCGATCCGGGGCGGTTGGCCGTTCTGGATGCCGAGACCAGGGAGCGGCTCGAGCGGAAGTACGCGCGGATGCGGGCACTCCTCGGAATCGGATGATCGTCGCGGGCTTGGCGAAAACGATCGACTGTGCTGGGCTTGGGGCCAGCGGGTGACATCGGAGCGGCCCGGCGTCCGATATCCGCTCCACGGGAGGCGAGATGGCGGGCAACAGTCGGGATCCCGGTAGATCGGTCACGGCGCGGGCGCTCAGCGTGCTCACCGCCTTCGACGTCGACAACGTCCGGCTGACCCTGACCGACATCTCGCGGCGGGCGGAGATTCCGCTGGCCACCGCCCACCGGCTGGTCCGCGAGCTCGAGATCTGGGGCGCGTTGCAGCGCGACGGCGACGGCCGGTACTCGATCGGCCTGCGGTTGTGGGAGATCGGGCTGCTTGCGCCGGTGAACAGCCGACTCCGCGAGATCGCCCTGCCGCACATGCAGGAGCTGTGCCAGAACACCCATGACAACGTCCACCTCGCGGTGCGTGCCGGGATGGAAGTCGTCTACGTCGAGAAGCTCACGACGCCTCGCGCGGTGCCGATCATCTCGCGCAGCGGTGGGCGGTTGCCGTTGCACTCGACGGGAGTCGGCAAGGTGCTGCTCGCACACGCGCCGACCACCGTGGTCCACGAGTGCTGCGAGCGCGGTTTGACCCGCTACACCGCCTACACCATCACCGAACCCGGCCGGTTGGGGCGCGAACTGCAGAGCGTGCGCAACCGGGGATTCGCGCAGGCCAACGAGGAGATGACGCTCGGGAACTGCTCGGTCGCCGTGCCGGTGCAGGACGCGAGCGGAGCGGTCGTCGCTGCGCTCGGCGTGGTGGCGCACAGCGTTCGGGCCGACGTCGGCAAGCTCGTCAAATCCCTCCTGCCCGCCGCGGAGGGGATCCGGCAGCGACTGGTGGAGATGGAACGAACCGAGCTCGATCTGCTGTCCAGATAGCGTGCGACCTGCAATGATTCGGTGCATTGCGGGCTGCTGCAGCAGTCGATCATGGCGGGCGTCGTACCGCCATCACCTGAATGGCCGCATCGCTGGGCTGAAGTCCAGATGTCATTCATCGACCAGTCACCGACCGATGTCCGCCGCCGGTCGCAGCGACCCCGATTGATCAGCGCAGAACCCGCCTCGAGCTGTTTTAGTCGTGCAGTGGCCACGTCGTCGGTGGCCGGGAACCGCAAGCGCAGTTCATGAGGGAGGCGGAACGCCGTGACCGGAATGCCGGGACGTGCCTGGACCGAGGACGAGGTCCGAGCCTGCTCGACGACGCAACTTCGGTCCCCGCTCGGACCGGTCGCTTCCATGGGCCGGCTCGCCCAGCGAGCGGTGGACATCCTCGGATGGGCGGGCAGCGTGCTGCCGCCGGCGAAGCTCTACGGGCGGCAGATCATCGCGACGGCCGAACTGGTCCCCGATGCGCACGCCGAACGGCTCTGCTTCGGCAGCGGACCGGTGCTGGACCGCGCCGAGATCGCCACCTGGGTGTGGCCCGAGATGGACGGCCGGGTGCCCCCGCCGGCCGCGGAGATCTCCGGGGTGCTCGCCCCGGCTCGGCACTGGCGCAGCGCGTTGACCGCCGCAGTGCCGTTCTCCCGGTTCGCCAGTGCGGCGATCGTGGTGCCGCGCAACGTCGCGGTCGCCCCGGACTTCGCCGAGACCTGCCTGATCCGGGCCCGCCAGTTCGGCATCGCGGTGCTCAGCGCGGACGGCGACGACGTCCAGGTCGAGCTGGAAGGTCGCTGCTTGGCCGACGCCCCGCCCGTGGAGCACACCGCCGTCTCGCGCTGGGTGAACGAGGTCATCTACGAGCAGCTCCTGGCCACCGAAGCCCCGGCGCCCTCCCGGAGCTGAGAATCGGTCTTCCTGCGGCTGGTTCGCGTGGCGGTGCCAGTGTCGTGGGTGGGCTAAGCGGCTGCGCCGCTTCAAAGACAAAGAACAAAACAGGAGCTAACCCCTGGGGACGCAGTTCCAGCCGCCCGCGCCGAACCATTCCGGCTGGAACTGCGCATTCTTCACCCGCCACTGTTCGGGTGGAGCGAACGGCCTGTTCGCGTCGCTAGATGAGGTGAACAGGCCGTCCGCTCCACAGCTCGGACGAGTTGTCCACAGCCTGTGGCCAGTTGTCCACAGGCTGTGTTGAATCGGTACAGATGTGGTGGGGTGGCCTACGTTGGACGGCATGCGAATCGTGATTGCCGGAGCCCACGGGAAGATCGCTCGACACCTGAGCCGCGGCCTGGTCGAGCGCGGTGATTCGGTGCTCGGGTTGATCCGCAACCCGGACCACGCCGCCGACCTGCGGGCCGACGGGGTGGAGCCGGTGGTGGCCGATCTCGAGCACGTCGACCCGGTCGACCTGGCCGGTTCGCTGTCCGGTGTGGACGCCGCGGTGTTCGCCGCCGGCGCAGGTCCGGGCAGCGGCGCGGAGCGCAAGGACACCGTCGACCGAGCAGCGTCGGCGCTGCTGGCCGATGCCTGCCAGGAGGCCGGAGTTCGCCGGTTCTTGCAGGTCAGCGCGATGGGCACGACGGAGCCGAATCCGTCCGACGTGGACCCGGTCTTCGGCGCGTACCTGGACGCCAAGCGGGCGGCAGAGGCGGATCTGCGCGCTCGTCCGCTGGACTGGACGATCCTGCGTCCGGGCCGGTTGACCGACGATCCGCCGACCGGCCGGGTGACGCTGGGTGCCGAGGTCGCCCGCGCCGAGGTGACGCGGGCCGACGTCGCGGCGGTGCTCATCGCACTGCTGGACGAACCCGCCTCCGTCGAGCGGGAACTGGCGGTGGTCAACGGCCCGACTCCGATCCCCGAGGCCCTCCGCCAGGCCCTGGGCTGATGCGAGTTCGGTGGAAATCGGACATCTGATTTCCACCGAACTCGCGATCTGCCTGTGGATAAGTGGCCGAGTTATCCACAGGGCCCGAGGACTCGGTCCAGGTAGTCGTTGCGGAAGACGCCGGTGGGGTCCAGCTCGGAGCGCAGCCGGCGGAAGTCGTCGAAGCGCGGGTAGCGCGCGCGCAGCGCGGCGGCGTCGAGCTGGTGCATCTTGCCCCAGTGCGGTCGACCGCCCGCTGCGCCGACGATCGACTCGAAGGCGTTGAACCACTGGTCGCGCGGCATGCCCTGGAACTGGTGGATCGCGATGTAGGCGGTCGGCCGCTGGTAGGCGGTGGACAGCCAGATGTCGTCGGGCGCCGCGACGCGCACCTCGACCGGGAACATCACCGGATCGTCCAGACCGCGTGCGGTGGACTGCATCTCGCGCAGCACGTCCTGCAAAGACTCCTGCGGGATGGCGTACTCGGATTCCACGAACCGGACGCTGCGCGTCGTGGTGAAGACGCGGTGGGACTGGTCGCTGTAGGAGCGGGCGGACCAGGTCGAGGCGCAGATCCGGTTGAGCGGCCGCACCAGCGAAGGCACCGCGCGGCCGAGCTTGCAGACCGCGCCGAACAGCTGGTTCTCCAGCAGCTCGTACTCCAGGAAGTGCCGGAACGGGGGCAGCGGTTTCGCCGGTCCGTCCTGCCGGTTGTTCCGCTTGACCAGCGTGTTCGAGCTGTGCGGGAACCAGTAGAACTCGACGTGGTCGTTGTCGGCGGCCAGCTGGTCGAAGCGTTCCAGCACGTCGTCCAGCGGCGCCGGACGTTCCTCCGCGGCGAGGGTGAACGCCGGTACGCACCGCAGCGTCACCGAGGTGATCACGCCGAGGGCGCCGAGTCCGACCCGCGCGGCGGCGAACAGCTCCGCGTTTTCCGTTGCGGAGCAACGCCGTTCGGTGCCGTCGGCGAGCAGCAGTTCGAGCGCTTCGACCTGGGTGGCGAGTCCGCCGAGCCCGGCGCCGGTGCCGTGGGTGCCGGTGGAGATGGCGCCGGAGATCGTCTGCTGGTCGATGTCGCCGAGGTTGGCCATCGCCAGGCCGAGGCCGTCGAGCTCGGCGTTCAGCTGGTGCAGCGGTGTGCCGGCGCGGACGGTGACCAGCCCGGTGTCCGGTTCCGCCTGCAGGATTCCGGTCCAGAGCGAGAGGTCCAGCGCCCAGCCGGTGTCCGGTGAGCCGATGCTGGAGAACGAGTGCCCGGTGCCCAGCGGGCGGACGGTTCGGCCGTCCTTCGCCGCATCGCGGATCGCAGCCGCTGCTTCAGCGGTGTCGCGCGGCGCGAGGACGTTGCTCGGCGTTCCGGTTGCGGTGCGGGCCCAATTGGTCCAACGCTGCATGCCCAACCCTCCTTCGGGTGCATGGCCCGAGAAATTATGTGAGAGAGATTCACATAACAAGACCTTTCGGCTTACGGTTGTCGGCGTGTCCCGGTTAGACGAGATCACCAGCGAGCTCGACCCGCCGTTCGCGGTGGTCGACCTCGACGCGTTCGACCACAACGCCGCAGATCTGGTGCGGCGAGCGGCCGGACGGCCGATCCGCGTGGCCACGAAGTCGGTGCGCTGCCGCGAGTTGCTCGGCCGCGTGCTGCGAAAGCCCGGGTTCGCCGGGCTGATGAGCTATAGCCTCGCCGAAGCCCTTTGGCTGCAACGAGAAGGGGTCAGCGACGACATCCTGGTCGCCTATCCGACCGTGGATCGCGGCGCATTGCGGGAGCTCACTGCCGATCCGGCTGCTGCCGAAGCGATCACGCTCGTGGTGGATTCGCCCGAGCACCTGGACTTCATCGACGCCGCAGTGGGTTCCACCCGCCCGGACATCCGGCTTTGCCTGGAGGTCGACGCCTCCTGGCGTCCGCTGCCCGGACTGCACATCGGCACCCGCCGCTCCCCGGTGCACACCGCCGACCAAGCAAGTCAGGCTGCGAGACACATCGTGCGCCGCAAGGGTTTTCAGCTGGTCGGCGTGATGGTTTACGAAGGTCAGATCGCCGGAGTCGGCGATGCCCCGGCCGGACATCCGCTGCGCGGCGCCGCAGTGCGCTGGCTCCAGCGACGGTCCGCCGCCGAACTCGCCGAGCGCCGCAGTGCGGTGGTGCGGGCTGTGCGCGCGTTGGCACCGCTGGAATTCGTCAACGGCGGTGGGACCGGGAGCCTCGAGCGCACTTCCGCGGAACCGGTGGTCACCGAAGTTGCCGCCGGTTCCGGGCTGATCGGCCCCACGCTCTTCGACGCCTACCGCTCCTTCCAGCCGCGACCCGCGGTGCAGTACGCGCTGCCGGTCGTGCACCGGCCCGCACCGCGCATCGCGACCCTGTTCGGCGGCGGCTACCCGGCCTCCGGCCCGCCCGGTGCGGACCGGATCCCGGTGCCGAGCCGACCGCGCGGCCTGAAGCTGACCTCGACGGAGGGCGCTGGAGAGGTGCAGACGCCCGTCGTCGGGTCAGCCGCGGACCGGCTCCGGCTCGGCGACCGGGTGTGGTTCCGGCACGCCAAGGCCGGTGAGCTCGCCGAGCGGTTCACCCACTACCACCTGGTCGACGGCCAGCGGCTGACCACGGTGCCGACCTACCGCGGTGAGGGCAGGTCCTTCGGCTGAAAGCCTGTTGGCGGTTGCGTTGCTTGCGTGGTCTCTTGGCGGAACCTGAGAGGCCCCTGTCCACTACACGGCGGAGGGGCCGTCCTCGCCAGGAAACCGCTCAGAACCCGCCGGTGGTTGCCCTGCGTAGGTGGTCCAAGCGGCCCGCCGCTTCCACAAGCGCGGACGGCATGCGCCGACAGGATTTAACCCCCCGGGATCCGGTTGGACAGGTAGCCGCGGAGCATCTCCTTGGCCTCGGAGACCAGCGTCGGGTCGCCCGCCGGGTCGCGCCGGAACGCCATGCGCAGCACGGCGTCGGCGGCCTCCACCGCGACCGTCAGCGGAAGCAGGAGCTCCTGCGGATCGAGATCGAACTCCTCGGCGATCAACCCGATCAGCTTCTCCGCGATGACGGCGTTGTTGTCCTTGCCCGGGTCCAGCAGATGCAGGTCGACCACGTCGCCGAAGTGCAGCCGGCTGAACGCCGGGGCCTCGCGGTGCATGGTCAGGTAGATGTCGAAGATCGCGTCCACCGCGTCCCACCAGTGCGCCAGCTCCAGCTGGTCGAACCGTGCCGACACGGTGCGCACGAAGCGGTCCAGGTTGCGCAGCGTCAGCTCCTGCACGACCGCGCGCTTGTCCGGGAAGAACTGGTAGAGCGAACCGACCGCGACCCCGGCCCGTTCGGCGATGAGCGTGGTCGTTAACCCGTCGTAGCCCACCTCGTCGATCAGCTCAGCGCAGGCGGCGAGCATCTTCTCCACGCGTTGTGCACTGCGCTGCTGTACCGGCTTGCGGCGCAGTGGGGCGACTTCGGCAGGCAAGGCTACTCCTTGATCATGTGCACTGACCATCTTGCCGACCACGACCGTGATTCCCCTTCAGGGAAGCCCTGGGAGAGGTGCCGAGTTCGACCCGGCGGCCTGGTTCACCGGCGATTTCCGAGGGATGACCCCCGATGTCGGTGTTGTCTCAAGTTTCCCGGCCGGTGGGCAGTAGTGCGCTCCGGACATGCCGAAGACGGTATCAATCGAACGGGTGATTCCCGGTGCGACGACTTGACCAATTGGGTTGCTTGGTCGTTGCCCCGGTAACGACCAAGCAGCTGACCTGGAGATCCTCCGCGTTACACGAACTAGGTATGCATTGAGTCATGTTGTCAGCGCGCGCGGTCACTATCTAGGGTGATCGGGTCGTCATTCGCCGTGACAGAAAGGTCATCGTGGGTCACTGCGCGGCTGTCTCTCGTCCTCCCGTCGTTCGACGTGCTGTGCTTTCCCGGTGGACACCGATCTGGGGGAGTGCGCTGTCCGGCGGCGCCCCTGTCGCGGGTACCCGTGCCTGTTCCGCTGCCCCGCGCGCGACGCGCACCGCAGCACCGTGACCGCGCGGTTGACCGCAGAGCTGGCCGCCCGACCGGACCGGGCGAGCGCGGCCGAGGACGACGACGCACCGGCGCTCCGGCATCCGCTGACCCCTTTCGCGGCGAACGCGCTGCTGACCGAAGGCGGCTACGGGCTGCGCGTCGAGCGCGCCTCGTCCGGCCAGCTGCGGCTCACCGGCATCGGCAGCGGAGTTCCCCTCGGCGGTGAACCGGATTGGGCTGATCTGTACCGCGCGCTGGTCCGATTGCGCCGCACCCGCGAGGTCTTCGACGCGAGCTGGCTCCAGCGGTTGACCCGTTCTCTGGTTGCCGCACCTGATCCCGGACACCGCACCAAGGTTCCGGTGGACCGGATCGAGCTGCTGCCGGGTGCCGACGCCGAGCTGGCCGCGAACCTGCTGACCGCGGTGACCGAACCTGACCTCACTGTTCCGCTGCCCGGCGAGCAGATCAGCGTCGCCAGCCGGGCGCGCACCGTGCAGCTTCGGCCGGTCGCCTCCCGCGAGCGCGCGCAACGGCAACTCCGCTGCTGGGAACTGTTTTCGGCGGTCGTGGAGGAAGACTCGAACCTGCGCATGCACTGCGCGACCCAACCGGTTCACGGTGCCGTGGTCGACACCGACACGGACACCGCGGCGTTGCTCCGCTTGGCCGAGCCCGAGCCCGCGCACCCGTCCCACCCCGGCGGCACCATCGCCGTACCGCTGTCCGCGCTGCTGCGGCAGGGCGCCGAGGGAACGCCGGAACTGCTGCGCGTGGTGCTGGACAACCGATTCGAATGGCGGGAGGACGAGCTCAAGTACTTCCTGGAGCACTTCGTCCGCCCGCTGCTGCGCACGTTCCGGGTGGCGCTCGACGTCCACGGAATCGGGCTGTTCGCGCTGGACGAGACTGGGCTGGCCGTCGAGCTCTCCCCGGAACTGCAGGCCACCGGCCGGATCGTGATCACCAACCAGGAGCGGGTGAGCTGGGAGCCGAGCCGCGCCGAGGTCGCCACCGGGGTCCGCGCGCTGGTCGGCACGCTCGACCGGCTCAGCACCGGTTTCTCCGAGCTCGACGGCGGTCGCCGGTCCGGGCAGATCCGGCACGCGGTGGACCGGGTGATCGCCGAGGAACTTCGCTACCTCGACCCGAGCACCGCCGAGCTGCTCTCCGGCGAGCAACCGCTGCAGTGCTACGCCCACACCGTGCCGGAAGCGCAGGACGCGGTGCTGCGATCGGTGCTCGACGAGGTCCAGCAGCGCACCCGGCGGCGCCGGTGGAACCCCGAGGTCGCGAAACCCGCGGTCGCCATCGACATCGATCTGTGCGGACTCGTTCCGCTGCAACGGATCCTCGACGCCGCCCGCGCGACTTCCGGCCCGAGACCTGGCGCATCGGAGGGCATCCTCGAACTCGCCAGCGCGGGGACTCTCCCGGTCCTGCCAACGCATGCCCCGGAGACCTGGGACGACTTCGTCGCGCAGAGCGGATTGGGCGAGCGCTACCCGGCGGTGGATTGGGCCGCGGTGCGAGCCGATTTCGTCCGCGCGTTCATGGCGCGTCCGCGCGAGCGGCTGCGGACCGACAGCGTCAACGCAGGTCTGGCCCGGTTCGTGTGGGACGTGCAGGACGCCGGTGGCCGCGTGGTGTTCTACACCCGGCGCAAGGAGCGGTTCCGCGAGCAGACCGAAGAAGTCCTGGCCGCGGCCGGGATCGCTGAGGTCACCTTGCTCTGCCTCGGTGATGACGCGAGCTGCGACCCGAAGCTGCGCGAGCTCGGCGACGTCGACGTGGTCGCGGTCTTCGACGACACGAAGGCCGATCGGGCGAAGATCATTGCGAAATTCGGTGGTGTGCGGTCGATCGCGGTGGAGATCCCCGGATTCGCCGCCGAACGCCGGGTGCACCAGGACGAGGTGATCGCCACCTTCGAAACCCGCCCGCGCCCCGACGAGCGCATCGGCCCGCGCCTGTCCAACACGCATTCCCTGGAAGAGCTGCAGATCGGCGCGCTGCGCAAGAACCGCTTGGCGCAGCGCTGGGCCGTGCACCTCACCGCGCAGGAAACCCAGGACATCGTGAACTCGATGCTCGCCGACGTCGACCGTGCGGCGACGCGCACCGGGCGCGGCGCAGCGGCGAAGTTCGGGCTCGACCAGCCGGGGTCTGCGGACTGCGAGCAGGTGCTCGGTGCGGTGCACCACGTGCTGACCCGCAAGCAGTTCTTCAAGGGATCCCGGTCGAACTACCAGCTCGCCGACCTGCGCGCGGACGTTGAGCCGCTGGTGCGGCGCGGCGAGCCGATCGAGGTGGTGCTGCTCGGATTCCCGGTCAAGCAGTGCCTGAACCGGCTCAAGGCGGGTGGCCCGCTGCCCGACCTGGCCGAGCTCGGCGCGATGGCCCGGCTGCGCGAGATGCAGCGGGCGATCAGCGCGGTGCACCCGCCCGGCCTGCACTTCAACATCCTCACCGACGGTCGGCACTTCCGGAGCCGCCCGGCCGCGATCACCGATGCTTACCAGCGCAAACTGCGCGAGTACGTGGACCTGGTCGGCATCGGCGACCGCACCGTCGTCGAGGACATCGACGTGGTCGCGGAGCAGCGTCTCGGCCCCGGGCTACCGGCGCAGCGCGCGGAGCGGATCGCGAAGTACCGGCGGTTGCTCGGCGAATCGCTGCGCGAGTTCGACATCACCGACAACCCGCTGCGGACGCTGGAGCGGGTGCACCGGTGGACCGCCGGCGCCGACGACTTCGCGCCGCACGTCATCGGGCTGTTCCGGGAAATCCTGATGTCGATGGTGTACTCGGTCCCGGTCTCGGTGCCGACCGGCGTCGACCGGCTGGAGTGGTCGACCGCGATCTACGCCGACGTCTACAACCTCGGCGACCAGACCGTGTCCGCCGAAGTGCGCCAAGCGCGTTGCGCGGTGCTGCGCCGGGCGTGGCACACCGTCATCCGCTACATGGCGACGATGCAGGTGGACGAGGAGTTCGGCTACGAGCGGATGTTCCCGAACCGGGTCCGCCTGACCCTCAGCGCGGTGCGCAAGGGCTGCCTCGGCTTCACCTACCTCGGCGGCTCAGGACTGCTGCCGTGGCAGGGCACCGGAGTCCTGGACCCGCGCGGCCACGTGGCGGTGGACTTCGCGATCTCCTTGCTGGACCAGGGATTCGTCCCGGTCTACTCGCCGCTGTTGGGCCCCCGCCAACCCTGGGCGATGGTCCCGGCCGACCGCACGACTCCGGCGGAACGCCCCCACGTCCCAACGCCCCGCGGCGCATCCCCCCAACCAGGCCTCCACCTGGACGACCACTTCACGGCAAAGGCCGGACTCCGCCGCAAGTAACCAGCCCGCCGTGCAATCGGCGAAGCCGCTTTCGGTGGTACACCGCACTGCGAAGCTTGGCTGGTATTGGACGGGAAGAGTCGCATGCGCCGTCAGGCGCATAGCCCACCCTCGACGCTTGCACCGCCGCGGGTTCTCAGACTGTGCCCGCCCGCCTTGGGCTCTTGGCGAGGTCAGCCCGTTTGCCGTGTATTGGCATACATAAAAACGGGCTCCCGCAGTCCAGGCGGCGTCTGAGGTTCCGCTACTGGCACCGCTACGCAAAATGAGCCTGGAACCCACGAAGAAAAGGAAAGAGCCCTGGGCTCGGTCGGGGAATCGAGCGCCAGGGCCTTTCCATCCTCGCCTCGGAGCCGTCCGGGGAAACGGGTACCGCGGCAGTTGGACTCCGCGGACCAGTACCGGTCGGGGAGGGGAGTGCGTCAGCACCAGCCCGCGGAAGCTTTGTGGAGTTTTTATCGGTGGCGGCCGATGCTCGATGGTCGAGGTCGGGGATACGCGACCAGTCGCGCATCGACCGCCACCAGGCGGTTTCTCAGTGGTCCCGGGTCGGGGAGGGGGTACTGCGTCCGGGACCGAGTCCGCCGGCTTTACGGCACCGGCGCCACCGGGCGCAGAGCGTGCGCCGGTCGCTGGTGCCGTGCGGGACGGGGAGACAAAGCGCCTGCCACCAGGTGCTCATAAGCCGAGCGCCACACCGAGCACGGTGCTTTCTGCGGGCGCCAACGGCTCGAGCACTCCGGGCAGTTGCCCTTCTCATCGGCTTCGTGAGCGGTGAGGAGCGTCCGCCATCCCTCAGTGAGTCGGGGGAGTTCGGAACGCGCTACGGAGAGCAGGGAGGTGGCGTCGGCGCGGTCCGCGAGCTCGCTCAACATGTCGAGCCGTTCGCGGACTGCGTTGCGCAGCACCTGCCCCAGAATCTCGTCCACTGAAAGGTCACCGTCACTTTCTCGCCTGCATCGCGGCATCCCGCAACGCTGTTGACAACTGGCGCACGCCCACGGTGCTGAGCACCGCTGCGTGGCCAGGTGGTCCGACGAGCTCAACCTCATCCCGGTTGACCAGTACGGCCAGGTTGCGATGCGTGTTGGTCACATCGCGACAGTCCACCTGCCACCAACGACGGCGTTCGGCCGGTGCCGGAGCGGATTCGGCCGCTCGGCCGATCCGGGATTCCTGCGCCTGTCCGTCCACCGTGGTTGCCGTCCCGTCCGTACTCGGTTGCTTGCTGATGACTACATTGGGCCCAGTCGGCCGGGTTCGCCTAGTCGTTGGGCGGTGACCGGCCCAATGGCGACGACGAGCGGTCGGCGGACTTCAGCGCAACCGATCACCTCTACCGAAACGGACTTCTCCGGGTTGCCGCAGTGCCCTTACTCTGCGACCAACGCCCGTGCAGAGCGTCAGGGGGTCTAAATGAACATCATCGGTTCTAGCGGCTCTCCCGTTACACCCGACGTTTGGAACGATCGGGAGATGCGGGATGCCCTGGCCCGGCGGGACATCAGCGAGATCTACAAGCTACTGCGTCGACGCGGTGTCTCGCAGCGCCAGATCGCGGCCTCGACGGGCCAGTCGCAATCCGAGGTGTCCGAGATTCTCAAGGGCCGGCAGGTCATGGCTTACGACGTGCTGGCCAGGATCGCCGACGGGCTGGGTATCCCGCGGGGCTTCATGGGCCTCGCCTACGACGGGGCGACCGCGATGCGGGTCGCTAGTGCGGCCAACGCCCTCGAAGCTGAGGAGGACGAATCGGTGAAGCGGCGGAAGTTCTTGTCCCACGCCGCCCAGGTGACCATGGGTGCGGCGGTGTTCGGGGAGGCCAGCGGTTGGCTTCCGGCGAACGCCCAGACGCCGGCGCCGTCCAGGATCGGCATGACCGACGTGCAGCAGATCCAGGCCGCCACCAAGGCCCTGCGCGATCTCGACTACCGCTACGGCGGCGGCACCTGCCGGGACGCCGTGGTGGCCCAGCTGTCCTGGGCGCAGCAGCTGCTCGACTCGGCCTCCACCGACATCGTGCGCAAGCAGTTGTTCGTGGCGCTGGCCGACATGCACAGCCTGGCCGGGTGGACGTCGTTCGACGTGGGGTTGCTCGACCCGGCGCGTGGGCACTTCGGCAAGGCGCTGGAGTTCGCGAAGCAGGCCGATGACCACGGGTTGCTGGCCAGCGTGCTGTACCGGATGGGTCGGGTTTACCTGCACCACCAGGAGCCCAACGAGGCGTTGAAGCTGTTCCAGCTCGGCCAGATCGCCGCGCAGGAATCCGGTTCGGCGTTGACCGTCGCGGTGCTGTGCGCGAACGAAGCCTGGGCCTACGGCATGCTCAACAAGCCCGACCAGGTGCAGAAGATGGTGGGCCGCACGAAGGACGAGTTCGCGCGGGCGCAGTCCAGCGAGGCGCCGGACTGGGTGCGGTTCTTCGGCGAGAACGACCTGCACGGCATGATCGGTTCCGCGCACGACGCGCTGGCCGTGTTCGACCCGAAGAAGCACGCGCCGATCGCCGTCGGCGAGACCATCAAGTGCAACGAGGCCTACGGCGCGGACATGCAGCGCACGCACGTCTTCGGGCTCAGCCTGCAGGCCACCAACCACTTCCGGGCCGGTGACGTTCAGGAGGGCATCAAGGTCGGGCGCCGCGCGCTGCAGCACGGTGAGCGGGTCAAGTCCGCCCGCGTCTCCGACCGGCTCAAGCCCCTGGAGCTGGAAGCCGCCAAGCACCGCGCGAACTCCGATGCCCGCGATCTGTTCGACGAGGTCCGGAAGTTCCGGCAGGCGTGAGCCGGCTGCTGGTTCGATCGGACCGGTGCGTCGTTGAGAACGATGAGCATGCAGACATACCAGGTAGAGGGCCAGGAAGTCCCGCTCGAGCTGGGCTTGGCGCTGGCCGAGATCTGCGCTTCCGTCGGACTGGATCCGCGGGGTGCGCGGCTGATCCGATTCATCAACAACGGGGTTTTCCTGCTCCGCGACGATCCCGTCATCGTCCGCGTGGTGCTGTCCCCGTCGTTCGGTTACCGAGCTTTCAACGCAGTGGAGGCCGCGCGCTGGCTGGCCGTGCACGGGATTCCCGCGGTGCGGTTGCTGCCCGGTTTCGAGCAGCCGGTCCAGGTGGGGGAGCACCTGGCGACGCTCTGGCAGTACGTGCCGGAGTTGGGACCGGTGCCCGACGGGGCTGACCTCGGCGAACTGCTGCGGTTGATGCACTCCAAACCGCTGTCCCCGACCTTTCGCGACTGGCAGCCGATGGCCGACATCCGGCGTCGGCTGACCGATGCCGTGGACATCGACCCGGGCGACCGGTACTTCCTCGAGCAGCGCTGCGACCACGTCGAAGTGCGTTTGGCCGAGCTGCGGTTCCCGTTGCCGCAGTGCGTGATCCACGCGGATGCGCACCTGGGCAACGTGGTCGGTGGGCCGGACGGTCCGCTGCTGTGCGACCTGGACTCGTTGTGCATCGGCCCGCCGGAGTGGGACCTGACGCCGTTGGCGGTCGGTCGTCTGCGGATGGGGCACCCGCCGTCGTGGTACGAGGACTTGGCCGCTGCGTACGGCTTCGACATCACGGAGTGGGAAGGCTTCCCGGTGCTGCGGGAGCTGCGTGAACTGAAGATCACGACCGGGGTGCTGCCGATCGTGCGCAGCAATCCGGGACTGCGCGAGCAGCTGCACCGGCGGTTGCGCACGATGCGCGACGGGGATCTGGCTGCGCAATGGGCTCCGTACAGCTGACGTGCACCCAAATGGGCGATCTTGAATCCGATCGCCGCGCTTGTTTGGTGATTCTTGGTGACGACACTGACCCGAAGGGGTAAACCATACTGGGTAACTGATCCGTCAGGGCGTTGCTACTGGATGGGCTGTCGATGATGGTCGCGGAGTTCATGCTGGGGAAGGTCTTCCCACACTGGCACCGGACGCGCGCGTTGCGCTCCGCGCAGGTGCTCGATGACGTCGTGGACTCCCAGGTCGCGTCGCTGCCGCTGCTGCCGCCCGATCTCCGCCGGCGCCAAGCCGACCACCTCGCCGAACTGGTGCTGCTCGCCCAGAACCACCGGCACTACGCCAAAGGGTGGATCACCTGTCGCGAGCTCGAACGGCGCAGTCGCGCCGCGCTGCTCCGACTGGAGGAACCCGGTGGTCTCGGGGTCGGTGCAACTCACCGACGGTGAATGACCGCTCGGCGACCGGCGCGTCATCGCTGACGTGCGGCTGAATCCAGCTGCCGAGCAACCGCTTTCGCTGCAGATTCGACGACCGGTGCCGACGGGTTCGGTCGGGCCGAACTGCTCGTTCTCCCCGGTCAGGCCTGGTTTTCGCACGGCGGAGCTGATTCCGCCCTGCGGATGAGCCGGTCCGACCGGTCAACTACGCCACGTGTTCGGGCGTGGTGATCTAACCGCGTCCTCTCTCGACCTTGTTTCACCGCAGTCGATTTCTCTTCGGGCTCCGGCGCATTCGCTCGTCGGCGGCCGGAAAAACCTTGATGGGAGATGGTTTTGTGCCGTCCGGACGAAATCCCCGGGTTGACCGACGTGCTGTTTCGGTCCTACTGCGCGACTGCTCCGCAGGACGAGATCAGCCTGGGGGATCTGGTGGGCGGCGACTTCGCCGGTGACGTGCTGGACCTGAAGCGGCTCATCGCCGACCCACCGGAGGGCTGGACGGCGCGGGACCACCTCGCCGAGTTCGTGGTCCGCCCGTTGCTGATCACCTTTCGTGGGTTGCTGGCCAGGGGTTTCCTGCCGGTGGGCGAGATCGGCGTGGAACTCGGCGCGGAGTCGTCGGCCACCGGTCGGATCGTGGTCGAGGACGTTCGCCCGGCGACCGCTTCGTCGGTGCCGGCGACGATCGCTGCGTTGGACGGGCGGTTGGACGAGCTGGCGTCGGCCGGGGTGCTGGTCACCGGTGATGAGCGGTACCGGATCCGGGATGCTTTCGACGTGGTCATCGCGCAGGAACTGCGGAACCTGTCGGCGGAAACTGCGCTGGCCTTGGCTGGTGACCACCCGTGGCGGAGGTTCGTGCACGTTGTGGACGCGGGTCAGGACGAAGTGCTGCGTCAGGTCGTCCGGCTGGTCCGGGAGCGCAGCGCTCGGTGCCGTCGGGAGAGCGGCGTGCCGCGTCCGCTGGTCGCCATCGACCTCGATTTCTGCGCGCTGCAACCGGAACAGCGGGTCCGCGAGGCGTTGCGTCGCGTTGGTGAAGCGCACGGCATCGCGGAGTTCGTCGATTCTGCGCGGCTCGACGTGCTGCCCGGGCTGTACCAGGCGTGCTGGCCGTCCTTCGTGGAGCGGAACGGCCTGCGTGATCGGGATGCGCTGTACGGCGAGTACCGCCGGAGCATCGCGTGGGACGGGGAGTCGCTGCAGACCGATGACCTCGCTCCGGGGATCCGGCGGTACGTGCGGGATTTGGAGCAGGCGGGTGCGCGGGTCATCTGGTTGACCGGTCGTCGACACCGCGTGCGGGCTGCGACTGAGAAGTTCTTGGCTGCTCGCGGTCTCGGGCATCTCGACCTGTGCACGTCCGATCCGGATCGCAGCGTCGCGGAGCAGAAGGTGGCTGCGCTGCGCGAATTCCACGGGTACGAGCTGTTCGCCGCGTTCGACGACTCGGCCGCCAACCGCACCGCGCTCGGTTCCGCATTCCCCGGCGCTCTGGTGGTTCCGGTCAGTTCACAGCTGTTCACATCGGACGGAGCCGCTGGTGGCATCGCGACTTTCGAGTCCCTGCCGACCCCGGTTCCGCTCGGCCGCGGCCATTCCGGCGAGGCGCAGCTGTCGCACGTGACTTCGCTCAGCAAGTTGCGGGTGGGAGAGCTGAGCACGCGCCCCACGGTCTGGGCGCAGGGTGTGGAGCTGACCGTCGAGGAGCAGGCGCGGATCGTCGAATCGCTGGTGACGGACGCGGTGACCAGCGGTCGACGGCTCGGCGGGGAGATCGCGTCCGAGGCCGATCCAGTGCGGGCGGTGTGGCAGGTGATCACCGCGAAGCCGTTCGGCGCGTCCCGTTCGGCGTACCCGCTGGCGGCGGCGGAGCGGGATCTGCGCGGTTCGATCGAGGTGGGCGAGCCGATCCGGTTCGTCGTGGTGGGACCGTCGCTGAAGCAGGACGGCTCCCGGCTCAAAGCCCTCGGCGGCCTGCCTGACCTGGCAGAACTCGCGATGCTGGTCCGGCTGCGGCAGCTGGACGAGGCGGTCCGGCAGGTGCATCCGCCGGGCGTCCGCGTCCGGGCGCTCACCGACGCCAGCCACTTCAGGTTCCGCGAACCCCAGCGCTGCGCGGACTACCACGAGGAGTTCGCCCGCCAGGTGGCTTCGGTCGGCGCGACGGACCTGGTGGCGGTCGAGGACTTCGACGACGCAGCCAACGCCCACCCGAACTGCGGCAACCGAACCCAACGCCCGCAACTCCTGGAAGCGCACTGCGAGCGTTACGAATCCGCTTTCGCGGGCCTGGACATCCGCCGCAACCCGCGCGCGGTGCTGGCCGAGGCAGCGACCCTTGATCCGGCGCGCCCCGGCCAACCCCGCTTCGCGGACCTGTTCTGCTCAGTCCTGCACGCGGTGGACATCCCGTGCCACGGCGGAGATCCCCTCGCCTGGTCGCAGCAGATCTACGCAGACCCCTTCAACCTGACCCGCGATGTCCCGGCCGAGATCCGCCACGCCCGCCGCGACCTGCTGCTCGCGGCCTGGCACGAAACGATCACCTACCTGGCGAACAAGCACGTGGACGCCGACCTCGGCTACGAAGTCCTCTGGCAGAACGACGTCCGCATGAGCCTCTCGATCCGCCCAACCCCAGGCCGACTCCGCTTCGTCCCGCTAGGCGGTTCAGGAGTAATGCCCTGGCACGGCACAGCAGCCCTCAACCCCCACCACGAAGTAGCAGTCGACTACGCGATCTCCCTGGTAGACCAAGGCTTCCGCCCCCTCTACGCCCCACGAACCCCAACCCGCGACGGCTTCCGCCAACCCTGGCTGATGACCCCACCCCACCTCCTCGACAGCTCAGGCCACCCAACCGAAGCCCTCATGTCGAGGATCCGCCTCCGCGCCAAATAATGCAGCGCCCCGCGGTCGGGGGAGGACCGCGGGGCGCGCGTGCGGGCAGGCACAGGGAGGGGAACGTCTGCCCGCGGTCTGGATCTGCGTTGGGAGAGTGCGGGATTCGCTGTGTTCTGTGCCGTGCGCGGGAGCGTCAGGTTTGGAGGCGGGCGAGGGTTTCAGGGGATATGTGGTGCCGCCCGGTGGCCTCGCCTTGCCGTTGCCTCTCGGCCTCGACCTCGTCGATCAACTGCCACACGCTCAACGCCCCATCACCAGCACCACCGTGCTGCGCCCGCGCCGGCCGAACGAACAACAAGCTCGCGATCAACACGTTCACGAGCACGAGCGTGGTCACCTGAAGCCA
>NZ_JBSFBZ010000061.1:0-44144 GCF_053593195.1 Saccharopolyspora sp. NPDC002376 | reverse complement strand
GACGCCCCGCGAAGTCCACAACGAGTACCTGAACCGGCGGCAAGCAGCATGAAATAGCTATCAAGGAAGCTGTCCGGAAAACGCGAGGCGGCCCAGGCCTCGTTCTCGGACTGTTCTTTCTTACCTACGCCATCGGCCAACTCCCGGTCGGCGCGCTGATCGACCGGGTTGGCGCGAAGCGAATGTTCGCCGTTGGCGGCCTCCTGTGGAGTGCCGCGACGATGGCGACCGCGTTCGTGCGCGGCCCGGGCAGCCTCGCCGCGGCTCGGCTGGCGTTGGGCGCCGGTGAGGCCCCGGGCTACCCGGCGTCCGCGAAGGTCGTTTCGAACTGGTTCCCGCGCCACGAACGTGGCTTCGCCAACAGTATTTGGGATAGCGGTGCCAGGGTCGGCACCGCACTCACCCTTCCGGTGGTGGCGTTTCTGATCGCGTCGTACAACTGGCGCGTGGCGTTCGTCGTGACGGGCGCGCTCGGGCTGGTGTGGGTGTTCGTCTGGGTGAAGCTGTATCGAGAGCCCCGGCAACATCCCAAGATCACCGAGGCCGAACTGGAATACATCACCGCAGGTGGAGCACGACTGGACGACGCCGATCCGTCCGAACAACCGGTGCGTTGGCGTGACCTGTTCCGCTACCGGACGGTGTGGGGGATGATGCTCGGGTTCTTCTGCCTGGCCTACGTCATCTACTTCTTCATCACCTGGTTTCCGAGCTATCTCGTGCAAGAACGCGGCTTCGATCTGCTCAAGTTGGGCATCTACGGTGCGCTGCCGGGGATCTTCGCGATCGGTGGCAGCCTGCTAGGTGGGTTCACCTCGGACTGGCTGGTTCGCCGTGGCTGGAGTATCAACCGTGCTCGAAAGACCTGCCTCGTCGGTGGCCTGCTGTGCTCGTCCGTGGTCGCGCTGGCGGTGTTCGTACCGTCGGCGTGGAGCGCATTGGCCCTGCTGTCGTTCTCATACTCCAGCCTGGCTTTCGCCGGTGCGAGCCTCGCCTGCTTGCCGGCGGACGTCGCACCGCGAGCGGGGCAGGTTTCCTCGCTGGCGGGCATTCAGAACTTCGCGTCGAATATCGCCGGATTCAGTGGTTCCTTCATCACCGGTCTACTGGTGTCGGTGAGTGGTTCCTACGTCGTACCGTTGATCGTTTCGGGTGCTATCGCCGTCGTCGGCGCACTCTGTTTCGGGGTGGTCATTCGACGCGTAGAACCGCTCGGAATTCGGTAGTGGCCGTGCTCATGGCTGTCACCGTCGGCTCTCACACCACTCGGTGCCGTCACCGGCGGCAACGGGCTCGGGCGCCGCCGGTGACCGGCCGAGTGCCCAGATCGCCGACCGGATGTGCTTGGTCATGGCGGACCGCGCCTGTCGACTGGAGCGGGCTTCGATGGCAGCGGCAGGCTCGCGGCGGCCGAACGTATCCAGCGGAACTCATGGCGAGAGATTGGGGAATTGGCGTGAAGATTGGGCTCGGTCTGTACCAGCACATGTTGACTTCGGAAAACCTCAAGTTCGCTCGGCAGGCCGGCGCGACGCATATCGTCGCCCACTTGGTCGACTACTTCAGCGCGGGGCCGCGGATTCCCGCGTCCGTCTCACGAGAATCCGGCTGGGGTCCGACGCGAAGGGTCGGCAAACCGTGGACTCTCGATGAGATCGAAGGGGTCAAGTCGTTGGTTGAAGCCGAGGGACTCACCCTGCACGCGATCGAAAACCTCGACCCGGGTCATTGGCACGATGTCTTACTCGGCGGCCCGTACCGCGATGAACAGCTCGACCAGGTGCTGGAGAGCATTCGTCTCCTTGGTCAGGCCGGCATACCGTGTCTCGGCTACAACTTCAGCCTCGCCGGTGTCTGGGGGCACGTCACCGGCCCGTTCGCCCGTGGCGGCGCCGAGTCGATCGGTTTCGACGCCGAAAAGGTCCGGGAGCAGCCGGAGATTCCGCGGGGCCAGGTATGGAACATGACCTACGACGACTCATGCGGAGACGAGACGATCGGTGCCGTCGACGCGGACACCATGTGGGCACGGCTGTTGGCGTTCCTCGACTCGGCCGTCCCGGTCGCGGAAGCGGCCGGCGTGCGGCTCTGTGCTCATCCCGAGGACCCGCCAATGCCGCGGTTGCGCAACATCGCCCGGGTACTGACCAGCCAGGACGCCTTACAGCGTCTGGTTGATCATCGGCCAAGCCGCAGCAACAGTCTGGAGTTCTGCCAAGGCACCGTCTCGGAGATGCCGGATGTTGACGTGTACGACGCGATCGCCACCTTCTCCCGGCAGGACCGCATCGGCTACGTCCACTTCCGCAATGTCGTCGGCAAGCTTCCGCGATATCGCGAGGTCTTCATCGACGAAGGCGACGTCGACATGTTCCGGGCCCTGCGGACCTACGCCGAGAACGGCTATGACGGCGTGTTCATCCCGGACCACACCCCGCAGCTGAGCTGCGCCGCTCCCTGGCACGCGGGGATGGCCTACGCCCTGGGCTATCTGCGTGCCGCGATGCGTGCGGTCGACGCGATCTGACGATTCGATGGCTATCGGTTCCTCGCGCCCCGTCAGTTCAGCCGACAACGCGATGATCAGCGGGTATCAATCGTCCGTATAGGACTTTCCGGAACAGGTTCCTGGCTCAACGGCATACGGCTACGAAGGGGCACCTGCCACGCGCTATTGCTGGAACCCTTGCTTCTGCTCCTGCGGGAGCCCGCACCACCATAGGTCGCTGCTCTCGTAGGCCTGCCAGCCCCAGCGTTCGATCACCTCGTCCACAGTCACCCTGAACGGAACTGATGATCGCCATGCTGACAGTAGTAGCGAAACAAATGGCGCTAGGTTCTTACCACCATCGCCGCGCACGAACTGGTGGTGGACGCGCGGTCCTCGGCGTCCGTAGGTTCGGGCCATGTTGGACGACACTGCACAGCACTTGATCCGCTACTCGGGGCGTGGGGGCTTCAGCCCTGAGGTCATCGACCGGGCCTCGGGGACCACTGTGGTCACCGAGGACGGGCGGGAGCTGCTCGACTTCACTTCTGGGCAGATGAGCGCGATCCTCGGACATTCGCATCCGGAGATCGTCGCGACGATCCGGACGCAGGCCGAGCGGCTCGACCACCTCTACAGCGGGATGTTGAGCCGGCCGGTGCTCGAGCTCGCCGAGCGGCTCGCGGGGACGTTGCCCGCTCCGCTGGACAAGGCGATGTTCCTGTCCACCGGGGCGGAGGCGAACGAGGCCGCGATTCGGATGGCCAAGCTGGTCACCGGCAAGTACGAGGTCGTCTCGTTCGCCCGGTCCTGGCACGGGATGACGCAGGCCGCCGCGAACGCCACTTACAGCGCCGGGCGCTCCGGGTACGGGCCCGCCGCTCCCGGCAACTTCGCGCTGCCGGTCCCCGACCGGTTCCGGCCCGACATCGTCGACGCCGACGGGAACCTGGATTGGCACCGTCAGCTCGACCTCGGCTTCACCATGATCGACGCCCAGTCGGTCGGCAGCCTCGCGGCCTGCATCGTCGAGCCGATCCTGAGCAGCGGCGGCGTCATCGACCTGCCGCCGGGATACCTGGCCGCGCTGCGGGACAAGTGCCACGAGCGGGGCATGCTGCTGATCCTCGACGAGGCCCAGACCGGCCTGTGCCGCACCGGCGATTGGTACGCCTTCGAGCGTGACGGCGTCGTCCCGGACATCATCACCCTGTCCAAGACGCTCGGCGCCGGACTGCCGCTCGCAGCCGTGCTGACCAGTGCGGAGATCGAGCAGCAGGCGCACGAACGCGGGTTCCTGTTCTTCACCACGCACGTCAACGACCCGCTCCCAGCAGCCGTCGGCAACACCGTCCTGGACGTGCTGACCCGAGACGGTCTCGACGCCAGGGCCCGCGAGCTCGGCGACCGGCTCAGCGGTGGGCTGAAGGAGCTCGCCAGGACTCACACGGTGATCGGTGACGTCCGCGGTCGCGGCCTGCTGGTCGGCCTGGAGCTGGTCACCGACGGGGCCGACGAGCTCGGCGCCGCCGTCACCAAGCGGTGCGCCGAGCTCGGCCTGCACATGAACATCGTGCAGTTCCCGGGCATGGGCGGAACGTTCCGCATCGCCCCGCCGCTGACCGCCGCGGAGTCCGAGATCGACCGAGGCCTGGAGATCCTCGACAAGGCCCTGACCGACCGGGCCTGATCGTTGTGCACCAGGGGTCCGGGCGGCCTGTCCCCTGGTGCACCGCCCACCCTTCGGGCCAGCACATCCGACTCCCGACGCCACTTGATCATGTGCAAACGCGATATCGAACCGTGTGCAAACGTGATATTCGATCATGTGCAAGTGTGATATCGGATCGTGTGCAAAAGTGATAACGTCCAGGTGTGACGGGGTATAAGCCACGAATCGTTGACCGCATCGTGCGGGGTTCTCTGGAGACGTTTGGTGCAGTGGTCCTTCAAGGGCCGCGCGCTGTCGGCAAGACGACCACTGGACTGCAGGTCGCCGCGAGCAGCATCCGCCTCGATTCCTCACCGGAGCTGGCAGCTCTGGCTGAAACCTCGCCCCGCACCGTTCTGTCAGGCGACGCACCTAGGCTTCTCGACGAGTGGCAGCTCGCGCCAGTTCTGTGGAACGCCGTGCGGCACGAGGTTGACCAACGGGCAGTACCCGGCCAGTTCATCCTGACCGGCTCGGCGACTCCACCTGACGACATCACCCGGCACAGCGGTGCTGGCAGGTTCCGCCGAGCGACGCTGCGCCCCATGACCCTTGCCGAGAGCGGGGAGAGCATCGCCGCTTTCACCCTCGCCGACCTGTTCGACGGTGTCGCAATCGGCGGGTTCGGCGGCCCAACGGTTGAGGACTACGCAGACCTGGTGGTGCGCGGCGGCTGGCCTGCGCTCGTTGCGCAGCCCACCCGTTCAGCGCACGACTACCTCACCAGCTATCTGGACGACGTCGCACGCGTCGATCTGGCCGAAGCTGGCGTCAGCGTCGACCCGATGCGGGTAAGCGCCCTCATCAGGGCGCTCGCGCGGAACGTGTCCACCGAGATCTCAGCCAGCGAACTCAGCAAGGAGGCGGAGATCGGCGAAGCGGGCTCCGGGGTGTTGTCAGCGCAGGCCGTCCGCAAGTACCTGGATGCGCTGTCCCGCGTGTTCGTCGTTGAGGAACAGCCGGCCTGGACCACCCACTTGCGGTCGAAGATCCGGCTGCGGACAGCACCCAAGTGGCACTTCATCGACCCGTCACTGGCCGCCGCGGCATTGGGGGCCAGCCGACGAGCACTCCTGGACGACCTCAATGCCCTGGGCCTGCTCTTCGAGTCGATGTGCATCCGCGACCTGCGCGCGCATGCGGATCAACTGGGCGGAGCGGTCTATCACTATCGGGATGGATCTGGGCTCGAGGTCGACGCCATCGTCGAGCTGAGCGACGGCCGCTGGGCTGCTTTCGAGATCAAGATGGGTGGCGCCAAGAACATCGACAAAGCCGCCGCCAATCTCACCGCTCTGGCGGGCAAGGTCTCCGAGAAGAGGTCCGGCCAACTCTCGTCGCTCAACGTCCTCACCGCGGGAAATACCAGCTACACGCGGGCAGATGGAGTCAACGTCGTGGCTCTCGGGCATCTCGGCATCGCCTGACCCGGACGATGGAAGGCGTGCCCTACTCGGCGGGCACGCCTTCGCTATGCTCGATCATCGTCGCCACTACGCAGTCACGCGTCGGCGTACTCCGCCAGGTGCTCGCCGGTGAGGGTCGAGCGGTCCTTGACCAGGTCTGCCGGCGTGCCCTCGAAGACCACCCGACCACCGTCGTGACCTGCGCCGGGACCGAGATCGATGATCCAGTCCGCGTGCGCCATGACCGCCTGGTGGTGCTCGATCACGATCACCGACTTGCCCGCGTCGACGAGCCGGTCCAGCAGCGCGAGCAACTGCTCGACGTCGGCGAGGTGCAGCCCGGTGGTCGGCTCGTCGAGGACGTAGACGCCGCCCTTCTCCGACATGTGCGTGGCCAGCTTGACCCTCTGCCGCTCGCCGCCGGACAGCGTGCTCAGCGGCTGGCCGAGACGAAGGTAGCCGAGCCCGACATCGGTGAGGCGCCGCAGGATCTTGTGCGCCGCCAGGATTCGGCTCTCCCCGTCGCTGAAGAACTCCTCGGCCTGCGCCACCGACATCGCGAGCACCTCGCTGATGTCCTTGCCCCCGAGCTTGTACTCCAGCACCGCGGACTGGAACCGCTTGCCCTCGCACTCCTCGCAGGTGGTCGCCACCCCGGCCATCATCGCCAGGTCGGTGTAGATGATGCCCGCGCCGTTGCAGCCGGGGCAGGCGCCCTCCGAATTCGCGCTGAACAGCGCCGGTTTCACGCCGTTGGCTTTGGCGAAGGCCTTGCGGATCGGGTCGAGCATGCCGGTGTAGGTCGCCGGGTTGCTGCGTCGCGAGCCGCGGATCGCGGTCTGGTCCACCTCGATCACCCCGGCGTCGCGTGGGATCGAACCGCGCACGAGCGAACTCTTGCCAGATCCCGCGACCCCGGTGATCACGCACAGCACCCCGAGCGGGACGTCGACGTCGACGTCCCGCAGGTTGTGGGCGTTCGCGCCGCGGATCTCCAACTCACCGCTGGGTTCGCGCACCTGCGCCTTGAGCTTGGTCCGGTCCTCCAGGTGCCGACCGGTCACGGTGTCGCTGGCCCGCAGCCCCTCGACGTCGCCCTCGAAGCAGACCGTGCCGCCCGCGGTCCCGGCACCGGGCCCCAGGTCGACGACGTGGTCGGCGATGGCGATCGTCTGCGGCTTGTGCTCGACGACGAGCACCGTGTTCCCCTTGTCCCGCAATCGAAGCAGCAGATCGTTCATCCGCTGGATGTCGTGCGGGTGCAGGCCGATGGTGGGCTCGTCGAAGACGTAGGTGACGTCGGTCAGCGAGGACCCGAGGTGCCGGATCATCTTGGTGCGCTGCGCCTCGCCGCCCGACAGCGTCCCGGACGGGCGGTCCAGCGAGAGGTAACCGAGGCCGATCTCCACGAACGAGTCGAGGGTCTGCTGCAAGTTCTCCAGCAGCGGCCCCACCGACTTGTCGTCGAGGCCGCGGGTCCACTCGGCCAGGTCGCTGATCTGCATCGCGCACGCGTCGGCGATGTTGATCCCGGCGATCTTCGACGACCGCGCGGTCTCGCTGAGCCGGGTGCCGCCGCATTCCGGGCAGTCGGTGAAGGTGATCGCCCGGTCCACGAACGCCCGGACGTGCGGCTGCATCGACTCGCGGTCCTTGGACAGCATCGACTTCTGCAGCTTCGGGATCAGGCCCTCGTAGGTGAGGTTGATGCCCTCGACCTTGATCTTGGTCGGTTCCTTGTGGAGCAGGTCGTGCAGCTCTTTCTTCGTGAACTTCCGGATCGGCTTGTCCGGGTCGAAGAAACCGCAGCCGCCGTAGATCCGGCCGTACCAGCCGTCCGCGCTGTAGCCGGGGACCTTGAACGGCCCCTCGTTGATCGACTTGGTGTCGTCGTAGAGCTCGGCGAGGTCGAAGTCGCTGACCTGGCCCCGACCCTCGCAGTTCGGGCACATGCCGCCGAGGACGCTGAACTCGCGCCGCTCCTTCACGGTCTTGCCGCCGCGCTCGAACTTGACCGCCCCGGCCCCGCTGACCGAAGCAACGTTGAACGAGAAGGCCTGCGGCGAACCGATGTGCGGCTTGCCGAGCCGGCTGAACAGGATGCGCAGCATCGCATTGGCGTCGGTGGCAGTGCCGACCGTGGATCGCGGGTCGCTGCCCATCCGCTCCTGGTCGACGATGATCGCGGTGGTCAGCCCGTCGAGCACGTCGACGTCGGGCCGCGACAGCGTCGGCATGAAGCCCTGCACGAAGGCGCTGTAGGTCTCGTTGATCATCCGCTGCGACTCGGCGGCGATCGTGCCGAACACCAGCGAGCTCTTGCCCGAACCGGAGACCCCGGTGAACACCGTCAGTCGACGCTTCGGGATCTCGACGCTGACGTCCTTGAGGTTGTTCACCCGCGCACCGTGCACGCGGATCAGGTCATGGCTGTCAGCGACTTGCAGCGCGGACTTGCTCATCGGTGTCTCCATCTGTTCGCGGAACCCGCAGTCTCATCCATCGAACCAGCCGGTTCGGAGTACCGGCCAGCAGCCCGTCTTCGATCCTTGTTTCGGTCTTCGTCTTTGAAACGCCGAAGGCGTTTAGCCCACCCCCGCAACTCGCACCGCCGCGGGTTCTCAGACTGTGCCCGCCCGACTTGGGCTCTTGGCGAGGACAGCCCTTTTGCCGTGTATTTGGCATACATAAAAAAGGGATCCCGCAGCCAGGCGGCGTCTGAGGTTCCGCCACCCGCACCGCCACGCAAATTGAGGATGGAAACAGGTTTTTCAGCGCAGCTCGTTGATTCGGATCAGGTTGCCCGCTGGGTCGCGGACTGCGCAGTCACGTCGGCCGTAGGGCTGTTCGGTGGGTTCCTGGACGATCTCCGCGTTGCCGGTCTGCAGCTTCTCGAACGTGCCGTCGAGATCCGGGGTGGCCAGGTTGATCATGGCGAAGGTGCCCTTGGCCATCATCTCGGCGATGGTGCGGCGCTCGTCGTCGGTGATGCCGGGGCTGGCGGCCGGAGGGTACAGCACGATCGACGTGCCCGGCTGCCCCGGCGGGCCGACCGTGATCCAGTGCATGCCGCCGTAGCCGACGTCGTTGCGGACCTCGAAGCCGAGGGTGTCCCGGTAGAAGGCCAGCGTGGCCTCGGGGTCCTCGTGCGGGAGGAAGGCTTCGGAAATCGTGATGTTCATGCTGGCAACGCTAGGGCTGGCCGGGCGCCCGCGCTTCTCGATTCCTGATCGGTCTGGTGACCTGCTTGGCCACGCAGGACGGCATCCCCGCGGTCGCCTCCGCCGCCTCGCGCCGGTAGCGGCTGGGCGACATGCCGACCAGCTCGGTGAAGCGGGTGCTGAAGGTGCCCAGCGACGAGCAGCCGACCTCGAAGCAGACGTCGGTGACGCTGAGGTCTCCGCGCCGCAGCAACGCCATCGCACGCTCGATGCGCCGCGTCATGAGGTAGCTGTAGGGCGATTCGCCGTAGGCCCGCCGGAACTGCCGGCTGAGGTGTCCGGCGGACATGCCGACGCCCCGGGCGAGCGCCTCGACGTCCAGCGGCTGGGCGTACTCCCGGTCGATCCGATCACGAACCCGACGCAGCAGCGCGAGATCGCGAAGCTGCACATCGGATGCACTGGTCACCCCCGAAATCCTGCCACTCCTCCCCACCTCGCCCAACCCGATCGGAGCAACACCACTTCGACATCGAACGGGAGTTCGGCCATGGGTCAGCGGAGCTTGCGGAAGAACGTGCGGACGTCCTCGACCAGGGCTTCCGGCGCCTCCATCGACAGGAAGTGCCCGCCTTCGCCCAGCTCGGTCCAGTGCACGACGTGGTGGTCGCGCTCCGCCCAGCGGCGGATGGTCACGTCGTGGGCGGACACCAGCACACCGGTCGGCACCGTCCCGCGCTGCGGCGCCCAGTCACCGCCGCTCCAGTCGGCTGCGGAGATCTCCTCGTAGTAGATCTGCGCTGCCGAGGCCGCTGTGCCGGTCAGCCAGTAGAGCGTGACGTCAGTGAGGATGCGGTCGCGGTCGACGGCGTCCTCGGGCAGTCCGTCCGCAGGCTCGGTTAGCTCCTTGAACTTCTCCACGATCCACGCCAGCTGACCGACCGGTGAGTCGTGCAGACCGTAGGCCACGGTCTGCGGCCGCTTGGCGTTGCACTGCAGGTATCCGTCGTTGAAGTTCTGCATCGAGTCCCAGCGCTGCTGCTCGACCTCGGTGAGCCCGTCCAGCTCGCCCTCGACCCCGGCCGGGAACGTGAGCAGCGCATTGAGGTGGATGCCCAGCACCCGCTCCGGATCCTGCTGCCCGAGCTGCGGACCGACCCACGCACCGGCGTCATAGCCCTGTACACCGAACCGCTCGTAACCGAGCTGCGCCATGAGCTGCAGCAAGATCCCAGCCATCCGCGCCGCGTTCATCCCCGGACCGGCCAGCGGCGTGGAGAAGCCGAAGCCGGGAAGCGACGGAATCACCAGGTGGAAGGCATCCGCCGGATCGCCGGCGTGCGCTCGCGGATCGCTCAGCGGGCCGATCACGTCGAGGAAGTCGACCACCCCGCCCGGCCAGCCGTGCAGCAGCAGCATCGGCGTGGCGTCCGGTTCCGGCGAGCGCACGTGGAGGAAGTGCAGGTTCTGGCCGTCTACGGTGGCGGTGAACTGCGGGTGCTCGTTCAGCTCCGCCTCGTGCGCCCGCCAGTCGTAACCGGTGCGCCAGTATTCGACGAGCTCCTTCAGGTAGTCCACCGGAACGCCCCGGCTCCACCCGACCCCGGGCAGCTCGTCCGGCCACCGGGTGTTGGCCAACCTGCCCCGGAGGTCGTCCAACTGAGCGTGCGGAACGTCAATGCGGAAGGGGCGAATGCTTGCTGTGCTCGGCATGCCCGGAACGCTACGAACCTTCCAGGACAGCTCCGGTCCTCCATCGCCCCTGTTCCAGTGCCTGTTTTTGATCCTTTGCCTTTGACGCGCCGAAGGCGCATAGCTCCCTCGACGCTTGCACCGCCGCGGGTTCTGACCGCTGGCTGTTATGGGCAAAACTGACACCCCAGCTCACTAGCCGACAGTGAAGTGCTTGGCGTCGCCCGGATTCTCCAACTCGTCGAGGACCGCCACGGCGAGATCCTCCACGGAAATCCGGGATGCGCCGTCGGAATCGGGGTGCCCGCGCTGGACGGCTTCGGTGGTCACGTGCGAGCCGACCATGCGGTGGCTCCGACGATGACGATATTCATGCGGCTTTAGCTGAATTCTGTTGTGTGCCTTGGACTTCCGACGTCAGTTGGCGATGGCGATCGCGGTGCGGATCGAGGTGTTGTCGGCCAGGTTTCGGAGGATGCAGTCAGCCAGGTCTGCGCGGGAGACCTTGTTGCCGCCGCGGACGGTTCGGTCGACGGCAGTGCGGTAGCGGCCGGTGCGCGGGCCTTTGGTGAGCATCGGCGGGCGGAGGATCGTCCAGTCCGCGCCGCTGGCCCGCACGACCTCCTCCATGTGCCCCATGTCGGTCCACGGGTGCTTCAGGAAGCGCCACAGGATCGGCTTGACCAGGTGCTTGGTCAGCGCACCGTCGCCTTCGGTGATCATGCCGCTGTTGCTGACCACCAGGAACCGGCGGACTTCAGCCTCGTCCAACGCCTTGAGGATGCTGGCTGTGCTGTCGGTCTGCACCGTCGTCGGCCCCTTCACGTTGGACGAGCCGATCGCCGAGATGACGGCGTCCCGACCGGCGATGTGCGGGCGTATGTCCGCCGGATCCATGACGTCGGCGCGGACTACCGTCAGCTCCGGGTGCTTGAAGGTCACCTTCGCCGGGTCCCGCACCACCGCCGTGACCTGATAACCAGCCGCGCAGGCCTGCTCGATCAGCTGCTTCCCAGTGCCGCCGGTTGCGCCGAAGATCGTGATCCGCATCGTTCCACCCCTTGGTTGGTGAGTGCTTACTAACTACTATAGTTAGCGAGCACTCACCAACTTGTCAACGGAGGGGCCGCCGTGGGAACCCGCGACCGGATGCTCGACGCCGCCGCGCACGTGATGCGCACGCGCGGCCTGGCCCGCGCCACCACCAAGGAGATCGCCAAGGAGTCCGGTTTCTCGGAAGCCGCGCTGTACAAGCACTTCCGCGACAAGACCGACCTGTTCCTCGCGGTGCTCCAGGAACGCGTTCCGGGCAACCTCCGCGCTCTGCTCACCGGTCTGCCCGAACGCGCCGGACGCGGAGAACTGCGAGCCGTCCTGGAGAAGGTCACGACCGAAGCGATCGAGTTCTACACCGAAACGTTCCCGATGGGAGCCTCGGTGTTCTCCGAGCCGACGCTGCTCTCCGCCCACCGCGAAGTCCTGCGGGAACGAGGCATGGGCCCGCACGTGATCCGCGAATCCCTCGCGGCCTACCTCGCAGCCGAGCAGCAGGCGGGAGCGCTCAAGCGGGACGTGGATCCGGAATCAGCAGCAGCACTCCTGCTCGGCGCCTGCTTCCAAAGCGCCTTCCTGACCCACTTCACCGACACCCCCAACCCAACCCCGGACAACCTCGTCCAAACCCTCCTCGAACCCCTGATCAGCTGACCGGAAACAACTACGGCCGCCCGGTCCGGGCGGCCGTAGGACTTGCTGTACTTCGTACAACCATTGCTCATTGGCTCTTGGCCCGTAGCTCGAGCCGACGCCAAGCGAAACTCGATTGCACGTGGTTCCTCGCGAGATCACGCCCTCCCGGTTCCTGTGTCAGCGGGTGCTGAGCCAGGTGAGGGATGCTGTGGTCATCGCGGTGATGCCGGTGGTCATGGTTGGTTCGATCACCGGGGCGAAGAACGGAGAGTGGTTGGACGGGACGTCCCGGCTGAGGGTGCCCGCTTCGCGGGCCGCCAGGTACTTGCCCCGCTCGACGCCGCCGAAGAACCAGTAGCAGGTCGGCACGCCGGCTTCCGTGCCGAACAGACCGACGTCCTCGCTGCCGGTCACCGGGTCGATCGCCAACACCCGCTCCGCGCCGAGCTGCTCGCGCATCCCCTTCGCCGTCCGCTCGGTCGCTTCCTGGTCGTTGACCAGCACCGGAAAGTCCGCGAGCCGCTCGAACTCCGGTTCCTTCTCGGCCCCGGACGCCGCTGCCTCGGCGCGCACGATGCGCTTGACCGCCTCGATCACCCGCTCGCGGACCTTCTCGTCGAAGCTGCGGATGTTGACCCGGAGTTCGGCCTGGTCCGGGATGATGTTGTCCTTCGTGCCCGCACGGATCGAACCGACCGTGACCACGGCCGTGTCGCGGCCGGAGACCTCGCGGGAGACCACGGTCTGCAAGCGCATCACCGTCGCGGAGGCCATCACCACCGGGTCGATGGCGTTCTCCGGCTGCGAGCCGTGCGCTCCGCGCCCGAACATGGTGATCTTCAGCCCGTCGGCCGCCGACATGCTGGGACCGCTGACCATGCCCACGGTGCCGGCCGGGAACGGGAAGACGTGCTGGCCCAGGCAGACGTCCGGTTTCGGGAAGCGGTCCAGGAAACCGTCGTCGAGCATGGCCCGCGCCCCGCCGCCGATCTCCTCCGCCGGCTGGAACACCGCCACGATCGTGCCGGACCACTGCTCGCGGGAGTTGACCAGCAGGTCGAGGGCGCCGAGCTGGCAGGTGACATGCATGTCGTGGCCGCAGGCGTGCATCACCGGCACGTCGTTGCCGTCCAGATCGGTGCCGCGCTGCGTGCTGGCGTAGTCGAGCCCGGTCTGCTCCTGCACCGGCAGCGCGTCGAAGTCCGCGCGCAGCAGCACCGTCGGGCCGTCACCGTTGCGGAGCACGCCCACAACACCCGTGCGCCCCACGCCCGTGGTCACTTCCAGGCCGAGCTGCTCCAGGCGCCGCGCGACCTCGGTAGCGGTGCGGTGCTCCGCGAAGGAGAGCTCGGGATGGGCGTGCAAGTCCTTGTAGAGCCCGGTGAGATCGTCCCGGATGTCGCCGATCCGCCCCAGCACAGCACCCAGATCGCCCACAGCAACCTCCCCAACATCGACACCGCGATGCTCCCACGCAACCTCACCGGCCACAGAAGAGCAAGGCTGAGACCAACTACCCCACAACGACTTCCAGAACCACGTTCCGCCTGCTAGGCACCCGTGAGTCTTTTGCGTCGCCGCAGCAACCCAAAAGACTCACGAGCCATGACCAGGCAGAACTCAGCGGTGGGCGGGGAACTCGACGACCTGCTGGTAGGTGGGTCGGTTCTGCCAGCTGATCTTGTCCTGGGCGATGCCGCCGATCTTGCTGTGGATCACCGCGTCCGCGCACCACTGGTCGCCGGGCTCGCAGTCCGCATCGCCCGGGTAGGTCTGGCCCGCCGGGGTTTCCGCTGCCTGGCGCAGGGTGTCCAGCAGCATCGAGCGGCACGCCGCCGGGTCACCGCCACCGCACAGCGGTTCGCCGAACCCGCCTGGCACCTGATCGCCCAGCGCTGCGCGGACGTCCTTGGACACCTGCCCGTACCAGCCGTACTGGAACGACGAGCCCTGGTGGCCCTGGCCGACGTGCAGCCCAGGTTCGCCGTTCTGCCAACCCGAGGGTGACTCGTTGATCTGCATCATCCCGGTCAGCGCGTCGTAAGCCGGGGCGCCCAGCGACGGCTCGAACTGGCCGCGCACCAGCAGCGGCCACCACGCGTCCAGCAGTTCGATCGCTTCGGCGTGCGCGTAGTGGCGGCTGCCCGGTTCGGTCTCGACCCGCCTGCCGCCGTCGGCCAGCCAGGTCCGGAGCTGGTCGACCAGCGCTGCGGTCTCGGGGTCGGTGATCGGTTCGCGGTCGATCAGGCGCAGCAGGTCCGGCAGCACCCGTTCAGCGCGCAAGTCGGTCACGCCCGCTTCGGCCATCGCCTGCGTCAGCGTCACGCGGTTGAACTTGCCGCCCGCTTCGATGCGTTCGCGGACCCGGGAGTCGAGCAGGTCGCCGCGCTGCACCGCGTTCTTCTCCGCCCGGGCGCCCGCAGTTCCCGGCGCCTGCTTGTTGTTCCAGCTGGTGTAGTAGTCCTGGTTGATCGAGTTCGGGTGCTGGTCGAACCGGGTGTAGCTGGCGGTGTTGTCGGCCGGGTTCCAGCCGTCCCACTCGTAGGCCGGGTCGCCGGCGATCGGCATGCTCGGGTCGACCACCGGTTTGCGCACCACGTTCGCGCCGGAGTTGAAGTAGGCGGTGTCGGTGGCGTCGGCGTAGAACCAGTTGAAGGTGTAGTTGACGTCGTGCGCCGCGCGCTGGAAGTCCTGCGCCGAGGTGATCGCGCCCGGGTCGTTGAACTCCTGGAACCCGATGATCGAGTCCACCTCGTGCAGGAACGTCGAGCGCGCCAGGGCGAACGCGACCGGCTTGCCGTCGACGGTGGCCCGGTGGGTCACGGGGCCATAGCTGGTCCGGAACGACACCAACCGGTAGGAGCCTTCGGGAGTGCTGTCACCGAGATTCGGCTTCCAGGCGTTCTCGCGCTCGACCGTCTGCATCGGCACGCACTCACCGCGGAACCGGTACGCGTTGGAGTCGACCGTGGCCGGACTTCCATCCGGTTCGCACAGCTCGACGGCGTAGGTGTCGATCAGGTCCTGGGACGCGGTGGTGGCACTCCAGGCGTAGTCCTGGCCACGCCCCAGCAAGGTGTAGAAGCTCAGCCCGGCGAACGAGGCGCCCTTGGACGAGATCCCCGGCCCCTGCAGCTCTTGCAAGGTCAGCAGCTGCGGCGAGAAGTAACCGGTCTGCGGTCCGAACACTGCCACCGGGTGGCCGCTCTCGGTGTGCGCGCCGGAAACGACGAGCGCGTTGGACATGCCGCGCGGTTCACCCATCCCCTCCGGGACCACGCCGTCGTCGAAGATGCCGCGCAGGCTTTCCACCGGATCATCGGTGGTCGGCGGCGGGTTGCTGCTCTCCGCCCGGGCGGCCGGTTCCGAGGGCTGAGCCGCCGAGCCGGTGGGGTCGAAGACGAGCTGCTGCTCGACCACCGAACCGGGATCCGGCAGCACCACGCCCTCCGGGTTCTCCGGCGCCTCACCGTACGGGAACGTCTGTCCATCATGGATGGTGCTGATCGCTTCTGGATCGTTCTCGGCGCGGAACGCCGCCCAGATCTCCTCACCGCGCTCCGGACCGAACCGCTCGTGCAGCGACATCCGGGCGACCGCGTTCTGCACCTCGTTGCCGCCACCCCCGCCGAACTGGGCACCGACCAGCGAGGCCAGCGTGACCAGGTCGGTCAGCTTGAAGGGCTCGATGCGGCCTTCGTTGGTGATCGCATCGACCTGCCCGGTGGCCACGTACTCGCCGGGGAAGTAACGCCCCTGGTACGACTGCTCGACGTAGGCGTTGATTCCGTCCACATAGGACTGCGCATCCTCGAGCGCCCGCCGGCCGCGCTCACCCTGCGAGGCAACGGAGTCGATCTGCTGCTGCAACTCCTGCTCGGTGTAGGGCGAAGCCGCGAAGAACTGCTGCTCCAGCTGCCGATTCGACGGCGCACCACCGGCGAACGGCGTCACCTCGCCACGCCCGGCCCGGCGCATCACGTCCATCAGGAACAGCTTGTCCTCGGCGGCGGCGTAGCCCGCGCCGAACGCGGTGCCCGAGCGCGTGGTCCCGTAGATGTGCGGGATGCCCGCGGTCTTGTCCCGGACGACGGTGACGTCCTCGCGCGGCTGGTAGGTCTTCTCGACGTCGTCGGGCCGCACGCCGAAGGAGTTGTCGTTGAAGAACTCCTCGATCGTGCCCGTCGTCAGCTTCGAGTAGCCGCCGACGAGCGCGTCGTACTTCGCCATCTGGTCGTCGGAGTGCGGCGGGCGGACGCCCAGCAGCATGTGCGCGACGAGTTCGGCGAAGGTGGCGTTGCCGTTCTGGCCGGGTGGGAGGACGTGGTGGCACTGCTCGCGACAGTAGTCCGGCACAGGGTCCGGTTCAGCCGAGGCGGGCGGCGCGACCAGCAGGGATGCGGTCGCGGCCGCGGCTGCAAGGGCGGCAGTGGGACGCAGCATGCCAGGTCCTCTCGGTCGATCTTCGCGACCCAGACGCTAGCCACCGCGCACCGAATTTGAAAGACATTCACGTTCACCTTGCCCCGAACGGCGCATCGGACGTCAAGACGCCACCGCAGGCCGGTGCTCACCGCGCTTCCACTTGGCGTTCTCGAGTTCCAGTGCCCGCCAAAGCAGGTTCAGGGGATGGTCGGCGCCGTAGCTCTGCCGCTCGCCGCGCCGGGTGAAAGCCCCCACCAGCACGTGCATCTTCGGTCCCACGTCGTTGACCAGGTCAACTGTGCGCAGCCCTCGACCCTCCGGTAATCGCCCGTCGTCGGCCGCCTCCCCGACCCCGCGGGTGACGATCATGCAGCCGTGCAGCAGTTCCGAGCGCAGCAGGTCGAATCCGTAGCGCACGTCGTCGATCTCCGCGGCGATGTCGAGCTTCTCGCGGTAGTCGGAACCGAACCAACCGCGCAGGAATCCGGAGATCAGCCCGCTGGCCGGGATGACCAGCGGCAGCGAGTGCAGCTGGCTGGCGAGCATCGGCCGGTTCGGCAACTGTTCCACGGACAAGTTCGTCACCAAGCTCAGCCCGCTGCGCCGCCACTCCAGCACGTCCACATCGGCCAGCGCGTTCTCGTTTCCCCCGACCAGCACGCTGCCGCAGACCAGATCCGCCTGCTTCGTCCGCAATGCACCGATCAGCTCGCGAGTTCGCAAGTGCGTCACCCGCAACTCCACGCCGTGCTCGGCGAATTCCTTCGCGACGTGCTCTCCGGCATTGGCGAGAAACCCGAGAGTGAACCGAGTGGTGCCGACAGTAATCGTTTCGCCACGCAGTCGTCGCGATTCGTGCACGCCGTCGAGCCAGTCGCGCAACGTGTTCCGCGCGATCTCCACGAAGGCCTCTCCGGAATCGGTGAAGAGCACGTTCTTCCCGCGCCCCTGCTTGATCACCAGCGGTTCACCGCACAGCTGCTTGAAGTTCCGGTTCAGCGTGTCGATCTGCTTCTGCACGCTGGACTGCTCGCGCCCCAGCGAACGCGCTGCCGCCAGCGCCGTTCCGACCTCGTGCACCAGCACCAACGTGCGCAACTGGTCCATCGTGGTGTCGAGCAGAGCTCCTGGGGATTCGAGCAATCGACTGCGCAGGTCGCTCGCGGACAGACTGGCGGTTCCGACTAACGGCACGGCATGCAACCTTTCGGTCTCCTCCTATTGCGCCGAAGTGTAGTGCGCCGAACTGATCCACACTCCAGCACAAATGATCTGCGGAATTCTTCTGCGAATCGCTGGAAATCCCTGCGACAGCGGTGCAATGATCTGCTTCGTCCCCAACGGCGGTCCTTCCGTGACCGCCCCGGTTCGGTTAGACCGATCGGCGTATTCGGGGCAGTTCGCACTATCGCAGGTACGCGGATGCGTGAGCCGCTGCCTGCCCCGGAGAGGATTCGCAGCACCATGTGCAGCACCACCGTCGTGCCGCCCCCCCTGGCGCGACGTCGAACAACGGCTTCCTGCGCAGCGCGTGGGCCCGCACTGCGCAAGTCGTGGATCGCCGACGGCGCGCGGTGGCCACCCCGGCCACCAGCTCGGCGATCCGCACGAACACCCCGGCCGCCGGGAGCGGCCAACTCCGGTGCCGGTGCCGCAGATCCTCTCGACACCCCCTTTTCTCATTCCCTGGCAAGGAGAAACCCAGTCGTGACGTACCAACAGACCGCTCCCCCGCAGTTGGCCCCGGTCAGCTTAAAGCGCCCCGGCACGCTGCTGGCGTTCGTCATCGCCGGTGCGGTGTCGGCGCTTTCCGGCATCGCGGCCGCGATCCACATGATCGCCGGCGGCACGGCACTGGCCGAGCAGTACGCGACGGACCTGATCAGCGCCGATCCCGAGTCGATGGGCATCGACGAGCTGCTGTCGTTGACCGGTGGTGAATCCTCCGGCGACGCCATCGAAACCCTCAAGAGCATGGGCTTCTGGGACGACATCATCGCCGCGGCCAGCACGGAGATGATGCTGAAGTCGATCGTCGTGCTGGTCTTCGTGCTCCCGCTGCTGCTGTTCACGCTGCTGGCCATGAATGGTGCGACCTGGGCGCGCGTCCTGGTCACCATCTTCGCTGTGCTCTCGCTGCTGCCGCACCTGATCCTGGGTATCGCGGTCGGCCTGCCGATCGAGCAAGGCCTCGGCTTCCTCGGCATGGCGACGGCGGTGCTCGCGATCGTCCTCGCCTGGCTTCCGGCGAACGGCCGCTACGCGAAGGCCCGCAAGTTCGCGGCCTGACCCAAAGGCCAGCGTCGCCCTGGGGGTCGACACTGGATATACGAACGGCCCGGCGCTCTTCCGAGAGTGCCGGGCCGTTCCACGCGTCAGGCCGACTTCAGCTGCAAGCGCTGGCGGCCCAGGCCGTCGATCTCCAGCTCCAGCACGTCACCGGCCGCCAAGTACGGGAACTTCCCGGACATCGCCACGCCTTCCGGGGTTCCGGTGTTGACCAGGTCGCCCGGCTCCAGCGTCATGTACTGCGAGAGGTGCCGGACGATCTCGGCGACGCCGAAGATCATGTCCGCGGTGTTGGAGTCCTGGCGGACCTCGCCGTTGACCCACGTCCGCAACCGCAGCGCCTGCGGATCGGCGACCTCGTCGGCGGGCACCAGCCACGGCCCGATCGGGTTGAAGGTCTCGGCGCACTTGCCCTTGGACCACTGCCCGCCCGAGTGCTCCTTCTGGAAGGCGCGCTCGGAAACGTCGTTGGCCACCACGTATCCGGCGATGCAGTCCAGCGCCTCTTCCGCGCTTTCCAGGTAGCGGGCCCGGCGACCGATCACCACGCCGAGCTCGACCTCCCAGTCGACCTGCTCGGCACCGCGCGGGATCAGCACCTCGTCGTTCGGTCCGACGACCGTGTTCGGGTGCTTGAAGAACAGGATCGGCACTTCGGGCGGCGCCGAACCGGACTCGGCGGCGTGCGCGGCGTAGTTCTGGCCGATGCACAGCACGGCCATCGGCCGCGCGATCGGCGCACCCACCCGCAGGCCGCTGCCGTCCCCGGCATCGTCGACGGCGGGCAGCTCACCGGCGGCCAGCGCTTCCCGAGTCCGCTGGACGCCGCCACCGGCCAGGAACGGCCCGTCCACATCCGCGGTGATCGGGCGCAGATCGAACAGCCGGCCCTGGTCGTCTGCCACGTGCGGTTGCTCAGCCCCGACGGGGCCCAATCGCAGGAACCTCATCTCACTCCTTCGTCTCGACACGTGCTGCCGAGACGTCACCAGCAAGGCCGGGTGCGGCCAGCGCGGCTCAGCAGCCCTACGACCTTCCACTGGAAGACGCGCCGAAGCAAGACCCGTCCGGGGGCCGAAATCGGCTATGCGCCTGTGGCGCATGCGACCCTCACCGCACGGTGCCGGTCGTGCTTCGCGGTCGCAGGCCAGACAGGATGAAAAGGCTCAGCCGGACTTGCGCAGGTGGCGGGTGACTTCGCCGAGGCCGGCCGCGACGGCGCGCAGCTGATCGCGGTCGAGCACGTCGATTAGGTTCGCGCGCACCACTTCGACGTGCCCGGGCGCCGCCGCGCGCAGCTTCTCCCGGCCGGCGTCGGTCAGCAGCGCGTTGACCCCGCGGTCGTCGGACTCGCAGGTGCGACGCCGCACCAGACCGGCCTTCTCCAGCTGGGTGACCTGGTAGGTCAGGCCGCTCTTCGAGGTCACCACCAGCTGGGCGAGCTCGGTCATGCGCAGCTCGCCGCCGGGCGCCGCGGACAGCCGGACCAGGATCTCGTACTGCGGGTGGGACAGCCCGACCTGCTCGCGCAGCTGCTGCTCGACCTTGCGGGCGACCAGGTTGCTCGCCTCCACGAAGGCGTTCCAGGTCGCCATCTCCTCGTCGTCCAGCCAGCGCGGTTCAGCCATGCCCCGAGCCTAGCTTGTTCAAATTTGAACGACCAGCTATGGTCGAGGTAGTTCAAATTCGAACGAGGAGGTCGTGATGACCAGGATGCCCACCCTGTACCTCAGCCACGGCGCCCCACCGCTGGCCGACGACCCGCAGTGGCCGGGCCAGCTCGCCGACTGGTCGGCCCAGCTGCCGAAACCGAAGGCGATCCTGATCATCTCGGCGCACTGGGAAGAGGCCCCGCTGGCCATCGGCGCCACCAGCACCGTTCCGCTGGTCTACGACTTCTGGGGCTTTCCCGCGCACTACTACACCGTCCAGTACGCCGCCCCCGCCGCACCGGAACTGGCCGACCGGGTGCGCGCCCTGCTCCGCGGCCCGGACACCCCGGTGCACGACATCCCGGACCGCGGCCTCGACCACGGGGCCTACGTGCCGCTGGTGGAGATGTACCCGGACGCCGACGTGCCCGTGCTGCAGATCTCGATGCCGACGCTCGAACCGGAACGGCTGATGCACCTGGGCCGGGCGCTGGAACCGCTGCGCGACGAGGGCGTGCTGATCGTGGGCAGCGGATTCTTCACCCACAACCTCTCGGCGCTGCGCGAACCGGGCACGCCGAGCTGGTCGGTGGAGTTCGACGACTGGGGACGGCAGGCGCTCGAGGCCAACGACGTCGACTCCCTGCTGGACTTCCGGCACAAGGCCCCGGCAGGACAGCTCGCACACCCCCGCACGGAGCACTTCGCCCCGCTGTTCGTCACGCTCGGCGCAGCAGGCAACGACCTCACCGCGCAACGAGTGGCCATCGACGGCTTCTGGATGGGTCTGGCCAAACGCTCAGTCCAGTTCGGCTGAGCCGGATCAGCTGCGGAGCTGCCGCTCGATCGATTCGACCACTTTGGACAGTGGATCTCGGGTGTCCTCGGTCCAGTTCGGGCCGCAGCGGGGCGTCGGCGCCGACACCGACAGCGCGGCGACCACCGCACCGGAGTGGTCGTGCACCGGCATCGCCACGCAGCGGCAGCCGACGATGTACTCCTCGTCGTCAACCGCGTAACCGCGACTACGGGCCTCCTGGACCTCGGCCAGCAGCTCCGGCAGCTCGCTCACAGTGTTCGCGGTGAAGCGTTCCAGCTCCACTCCCCGGTAGCGGCGCGCCAGCTCGTCCTGCGGCAGACCGGTCAGCAGCGCTTTGCCCAGACCGTCCGCGTGCGCGGGCAACCGCATGCCCACAGCGGACACCAGTTTCATCGGCTGGGGCGACTCGGCGATGGCGATGTAGACGTTCTCGATGCCGTCCAGGCGGGACAGCTGCACCGTCTCCCCGGTCTCCTGCGCGAGCCGTTCCATCAGCGGCAGCGCCAGGCCGACGATGTCGCGGTGCCCGGTGTAGCCCTGGCCGACGGTCCACGCCTTGAGCCCGAGCCCGTAGGTGCGGGTGGTCTGGTCGAACTCGGCGAACCCGCGGTGCACCAGGGTGCCGAGCAACCCGTGCACGCTGGACAGCGGGAGCCGCAGCGTCTCGGCGATGTCGCTGAGCCGGTGCCGCCCGCGGGCGAGCAGTTCAAGGATGACCAGCGCGCGGTCGGCGGACTTGACCACGTTGGGCCCGCTGCCCGCTGGTTCACCCGTGGCCGGTTCCGACTTCACCCGACTTTCCTCCTCCACCGCATCGACTCCTGCGGCCTACTGAACAGTACAGCGGGCGCGTGGCAGCCGCGCAGTTCCTCCACGCGGCTCAACCGGGCGGTTTCGCGCTCGTGGTGTAGGCGGGCCCGCGCGGTGTGAGCATGTGGAGATGGAGCAGCCCGGATCTCCGTTCCGCCCGCTCGAGCCCACGATCGACCTGCCCGCGATGGAGCGGCGGCTCATCGAGTGGTGGCATGCGCACGAGGTGTTCGAACGCAGCCTGGCTCAGACCGCCGACGGCCCGCGCTGGGTGTTCTACGAAGGCCCGCCCACCGCCAACGGGGTGCCCGGCACGCACCACGTCGAAGCGCGGGTGTTCAAGGACGTCTTCCCGCGGTTCAAGACGATGAAGGGCTGCAACGTGCCGCGCCGCGGCGGGTGGGACTGCCACGGACTGCCCGTGGAGCTCGCCGTCGAGAAGGAACTCGGCATCAGCGGCAAGCCCGACATCGAGCGGATCGGCATCGCCGAGTTCAACGCGCGCTGCCGAGCCTCGGTGCAGCGCTACGTCGGCGAGTTCGAGACCGTCACGCGGCGGATGGGCTACTGGATCGACCTGTCCGCCGCGTACTGGACGATGTCGCCGGACTACGTCGACAGCGTGTGGTGGGCGCTGAAGCGGATCTTCGACGCGGGCCTGCTGGTCGAGGACTACCGGGTGGCCCCGTACTGCCCTCGGGACCAGACAACTCTGTCGGACCACGAGGTCGCCCAGGGCTACGAACCGGCGCACGACCCGTCGGTGTTCGTGCGGTTCCCCCTGGACGAGCCACTCGCCGGGCACCACGACGTCGACGTGCTGATCTGGACGACCACCCCGTGGACACTGGTGTCCAACACCGCCGTCGCGGTGCATCCGGCAGTGGACTACCAGGTGGTGCGCACCGTCGAGGGCACCTTCGTGGTGGCCGAACCGCTGGTCGAATCGGTGCTCGGAACCGACGGCGAGGTGCTTGCGACCTTGCCGGGCACCTCGTTGGCAGGACTGCGCTACCGGCGCCCGTTCGATCTGGTGGACATCCCGGACGCGCACCGCGTGGTGCTCGCCGAGTACGTCTCCACCGAGGACGGCACCGGACTGGTGCACCAAGCTCCCGCTTTCGGCGCCGACGACCTCGCGGTCTGCCGCGAGAACGGCCTGCCAGTGGTGAACCCGGTCGGGACCGACGGCCGGTTCAACGCCGACGTCGGGTTGGTCGGCGGGATGTTCTTCAAGGACGCCGATGCGGTGCTGATCGAAGCCCTCCAGCACCGCGGTCTCCTGCTGCGCTACAACACCTTCGAGCACCAGTACCCGCACTGCTGGCGCTGCCACACGCCGCTGCTGTACTACGCGCAGCTGTCCTGGTACATCCGGACCACCGCGATCCGCGAGGCCCTGCAGCGCGAGAACGAGCGCACCGACTGGTATCCCGAGCACGTCAAGCACGGTCGTTACGGGGACTGGCTGAACAACAACGTGGACTGGGCGCTGTCCCGGACGCGCTACTGGGGTACGCCGCTGCCGCTGTGGCGGTGCCCGGACGGCCACGTCACGCCGATCGGTTCCCGCAGCGAGCTGGGCGAGCGGACCGGCCAGGACCTCACCGAGCTCGACCCGCACCGGCCGCACCTCGACGAGATCGAATTCCCCTGCCCCACCTGCGGGAAGTCCGCCGCGAGGGTGCCCGAGGTGGTCGACGCGTGGTTCGACTCCGGTTCGATGCCCTTCGCCCAGCTCGGCTACCCGCACCAGCAGGGCAGCGTCGCGGAACTCGCCCGCAGCTACCCGGCTCAGTACATCTGCGAGGCCATCGACCAGACCCGCGGCTGGTTCTACACGCTCATGGCGATCGGCACGCTGCTGTTCGACCGCTCGGCCTACGAGACCGTCGTCTGCCTGGGACACATCGTGGCCGAGGACGGCCGCAAGATGAGCAAGCACCTCGGCAACGTGCTGGAACCGCTGCCGCTGATGGAGGAGCACGGCGCGGATGCGCTGCGATGGTTCATGCTCTGCTCGGGATCGCCCTGGTCAGCACGCCGCGTCGGGCACGCACCGCTGCGCGAGATCGTTCGCAAGGTACTGCTGACCTACTGGAACACCGCGTCGTTCTTCAGCCGCTACGCCGCGCTGGTGGACTGGATCCCGGCCGACGCCTCGCCGCCCGAGCAACGCCCGGTGCTGGATCGCTGGGTGCTGGCGCAGCTCCACCGGCTGGCCGCGGAGGTGGACGCGCGGCTGGAGGACTACGACACGGCCGGTGCCGGCCGGGCGCTGGCGGAGTTCGTCGACTACCTGTCGAACTGGTACGTCCGCCGCTCGCGGCAGCGCTTCTGGGACGGCGACCCCAACGCCCTGCGCACCCTCTACGACTGCTTGGACGTGCTGACCAGACTGCTCGCGCCGTTCGTGCCGTTCATCGCCGAGCAGGTCTGGCAGGACGTAGTCCGCCCAGGAGCCCCGGATTCGCCGGAGTCGGTACACCTGGCGACCTGGCCTCGCGCGGACCTCCGTCTCGTCGACGACCGACTCCTGTCCCTTGTGGACATCGAACGCCAGTTGGTGGAAGCGGGCCGGGCGGCGCGCAAGAGCAGCAGGATCAAGGTGCGGCAGCCGCTGGGCCGGGCGCTCGTCAGCGCATCGCTACCGCCCGAACTGATCGCCGATCTCGCCGACGAGCTCAACGTGCGTCGCATCGAACCGCTGGAATCGGCGGGCGAAGTGCTGGACGTTTCGGTCAAACCGAACTTCCGCGCGCTGGGCAGCCGATTCGGCAACCGCACCCAGCAAGCGGCGGCCGCGGTCACCGCCGCAAACCCCGCCGAACTGGCCCGCGACCTGCGCACTGGCACCGCAACAATCGAGGTGGACGGCCAACTCGAACCGCTGACCAGCGAAGATGTGTTCATCAGCGAAGTGCCGCGAACCGGATGGGTGGTCGAGTCCCAGCGCGACGTGACCATCGCCCTGGACACCTCGATCACCCCGGAACTCGAACGAGCCGGCCTCGCCCGCGAGGTGATCCGCTTCGTTCAGGACTGCCGCAAGCAGGACGGACTCGACATCACCGACCGAATCACCCTGCACTGGCGCGCCACCGGCGAGCTCCGCGAGGCACTGCTCCACCACGCCGAGGAGATCGCCGCCGCAGTCCTGGCCACCTCCATCACCGAATCACCCTCCCCCGCACCAGATTCCACCGAACACACCGACCCGTCCCTGGACCTGAAGATCTGGCTCCGCCCGCAGTGACCGATCATCCGAACCGTCGAACCGTGGGAGTGTCGGGGTCCGCATGCCGGCGCCTGTGGACAAGTCCCCTCGCCTGTGGAGAAAATTCGCAATTTCAATGGAAATCAGACGTCTGACTTCCATTGAGCGTTTTTCCGCAGCCAGGCGGCGTCTGAGGTTCCGCCACCCGCACCGCCACGCAAAACGAGCCTGGAAAAACCTCATTGAAATTGCGTGTCCCCGAGCGGAACCCGGGGCGGGGAGCCAGGTTCGGGACGTCGAAAAGCGAAGAGGCCGCGGGGGTTTCCCGCGGCCTCTTCGTCAGGTGGTTCGGTCAGCGAGTGGCCGACGAACCGATCTGCTCCTGGATCTCGTCGTGGTAGGCGCCGACGCGGGAGTAGACACCGGGCTTGCCCGGACGGGCGCAGCCCTCACCCCACGATGTGACACCGATCAGCTTGTTGTCCACCACCAGCGGGCCACCGGAGTCGCCCTGGCAGGAGTCGATGCCGCCTTCCGGCACACCGGCGCAGACCATCGAGTCCGGGCTGTACTCGCCGTAGGCACCCTTGCAGGTGTCGTCGGAGGTCACCGGCGCGACGGCCTTCTGCAGGTGGTCCGCCTGCTGGCCGCCCTCGGTGGTGTTGCCCCAGCCGAGGATGGTCGCCTGGGAGTCCGGCGCGTAACCGGCGTCGTCAGCGGTGGCCAGCTCGATCGGGGCCTCCTGCACCGGCGCCTCGAGCGTCAGCACCGAGACGTCGAAGCCCTGGGTGGCGTCCTGGTACTCCGGGTGCACCCAGATGTTGGTGACCTTCGAGACGGTCCCGTCCTGGGAGCTCATCTCGGTGCGGCCGCTGACCACGTTGATCTCCTCCGGCTTCGAGCCGGTGGTGCAGTGCGCCGCGGTGAGCACCTTGTCCGGGGCCACCAGCGAGCCACCGCAGAACTGCTGACCTTCCGGGGTGACCAGCGCGACGGTGAACGGGTAGTCGGCGATGTCGGCGTCCTCGCCACCGACGACGTAGGGGTTGACGTCCGTCGGCTGCGCGGGCTGCGCCTGCGCGACGGAAGCCGCGGAAAGGGCTGCGACGGCGATCGCGGTGACTCCGGCGAACCGGGCCAGGCGACGTGGGGCATCGACCATCGTGTTCTCCTCGTGTGCGGAAATCGGCCGCTGCACACCAAACTCGGTGGCCTGCCTCCACCGACCGGTTACACACAGCGACGAACTCGAATCGAACGATATAGGCGGCGGCACCGACCGGGAAGGATCGGAATTTGCCGTTTTAACCAGTCCGACAAGGCGTTTCGCCAGTTCAGCTGCTGGACAACCGGGCGACACCGATGCGTCAATTCACCGTTCGCGTTGCGGCGCAACCGAAATCAGCAACAGTCCGAAGCGGACGCTTCCCGGAAAGAAGCGTCCCCGGCGCACCCCGAACTGCGCCGGGGACGCCCCCAACCGCGGCCGGACCCCTCCGACCGGTGGTGCCATCGATCCCCGAACCGATGGCAGGCGCGCTCCGAGGCCCCGACCGCCTCGTGCGGAACGCGCTGCCTCTGGTGTATCTGATTTCTGGTGGAATATTCCAGGGCCAATCGGTGGAGCTTGCCTCCATTGATCGTTCAATCTCTCGGCCTAGCCCGCTGACCGAATGCGAACCGAACGGTCTCGGCAGGCCCGGGAGTTCACGAGGTCGGACCTATTCGACCGCCACCCGGGTGAACCCCGGTGAGATCACGCACCCGGAGGCTCAGCGCGGCACCAATCCGGCGTCGTAGGCGAGCAGTCCGGCCTGCAGCCGGTTCGAGCAGGTCAGCTTCACCAGCAGCCGGGACACGTAGCTCTTCACCGTCGCCTCGGACAGGTACAGCCGCTCGGCGATCTGCGCGTTCGACAGCCCGCGCCCCAAGCAGGTCAGCACCTCGACCTCGCGCTCGGTCAGCTCCCGAACCAGCTCGACGGCCCGATGCCGAGTGCTCTGCTCGTCGCCCGACGCCGCCAGCAGCCGCTTCTTCGCTTCCTGGGACAGCACGGTGTGCCCGTCGGCCGCCACCCGCACCAGTCCGATGAGGTCCCCCGGCGGTGTCGACTTGACCAGGAACCCGGCGGCCCCGGCGCGCAGGGCGCGCAGCACGTACTTGTCGGCGTCGAACGTGGTCAGCGCGACCACCGCAGGCGGTTCGGGCAGCTTGCAGATGCGCTCGATGGCGGTCAGCCCGTCGACGCCGGGCATCCGCAGGTCCATCAGCACCACGCGCGGCCGGTGCCGCACCACGGACTCGACCGCCGCCGCCCCGTCCTGCGCGTCGTCGACGACCTCGATGTCCGGCGCCGAACCGAGGATGGTGCGGAGGTGCGCGCAGACCATCGGCTCGTCGTCGACCACCACGACCCGGATGGGCTCACTCATCGCCGTCCGCCTCCCCGGTTGGCACGTACGCCGGGAGTATCACATCGACCTCGAACGCGCCCTCGGCAACAGGTCCGGCCCGGAACGTGCCACCGACCAGCTCGACCCGCTGCTGCAGTCCGAGCAGCCCCGTTCCGGAGCCGCTGTCGGCCAGGTCCGGCGCCGCCCGGTCCGGTGGCTCGGTGTTGCGGACCACCAAGCGCAACCGGTCGTCGCTGTGCAGCAGGCGCACGCTCACCCGGGAGCCGAACGCGTGCTTGTGCACGTTGGTCAGCGCTTCCTGCACCACGCGGTAGGCGGTTCGACCGACTGCGGCGGACACCGCCCGCGGATCACCGTCCACAGTGAACTCCACCGGCACTCCGACCGATTCGGACTGCCCGATCAGCTCGGCGAAGTCCGGCAGATCAGCCGGCGGGGCGACCTCGAGGTGCTCCTCCCGCTCGGCCGAACCGCGCCGCAGCACCCCGACCAGGTCGCGCAGCTCCTCCAGCGCCTCGCAACCGCTGCTGCGCAGTTCCTCCGCGGCCTGGCGGATCTCCGGATCCTTCGCCGCCACTCCCAACGCTCCGGCCTGCAGCACCATGAGGCTTACCCGGTGCGTGACCACGTCGTGCATCTCGGTGGCCAGATGGGTCCGCTCGTCCGCCCGCGCTTGCTCTGCCAGCAGCTCCTGCTCCCGCTCTGCGCGCTCCGCCCGTTCCCGCAGTGCGCTCACCAGTCGGCGGCGCGCGCTCACGTAGAGCCCGAGGAGCGCCGGGAAGACGGTCCACATGACGCCCCCGACAACGGCATCGCTCGCCGGGTCGCCCCACGGCCGGACGCTGACCAGCGCGGTGATGCTGATCAGATCCCAGGCGAAGAACTTCCACGGGCGGCCCGAGGTGTAGACGACGGCGGCGTAGACCGCCCACGGCGTCTGCCCGGGCAGCCACGGGTCGGACTCCTGGTTGATGAACAGCAGCGGTCCTGGTCCGAACTCGACCATCAGCGGCTGCAGGAGCGCCAGCGCCGTGACGAGCGACATGAGAACGATCGGGTAGCGCCGCCGCGCCAGCAGCGCGACGTCCAGGCACGTCATGATCACGTCGTTCAGCCAGAGCCCGCCGATCCAGTCGTACGCCTCTGGCGAGGTGTCGGAGGGGTACATCACGAGCATCACGCGGCCGAGCAGAATCAGTCCGAGCACGAGCGCCACGTCGAACGCGGCCTCGCGCTTGTCGTTCCACAGCAGCCGCCACAGCGGGCGCTTCACCTGGAACACGGTAGACAACGACACGCGGTAAATCGGCCGGAAACCACCCGTCGTCGAACGAGGCCTAGACGAAAGTTGCACCGGCCCTGGCGAGGAGACGACTTTCGCCTCCTGCACGCCCTACCAAGCGCAGTGTTCTCCCGGGACCGTCCCCGGCTTGAATGGATCCAGTCCTCGCCGGAACACCTTGGGGGAACCATGAAATCCGCCGTGCTCGAACCGCAACCCCGGCCGCCGGTCGAATCCCGGTTGCGGCCGCTGGCCAAGTGGCCGGTGCTCACCATCGCCGGCCTGGTCGCCGTCGCGCACCTCGTGATGAGCGCGCTCGGCGACTACTGGATCGACGAGGTCTACATGCTCGCGGCGGGCAAGTACCACCTGGACTGGGGGTACGTCGACCAGCCGCCGCTCGCGCCGCTGATCGCGGCGGCGATGGACTGGATCGCACCGGGCTCGATGGTCGTGCTGCGCCTGCCAGCGGTGTTGGCGACCGCCGCAGCGGTCGTGATGTGCGCGCTGCTCGCCCGCGAGTTCGGCGGGGACCGCCGGGCGCAGGTGCTCGCCGCCGGCGCCGGTGCGACCGGGATGTGGATCGCGCTGGTCGGCCACTGGGTCACCCCGTACACCTTCGAACCGCTGCAGTGGCTGGTGCTCAGCTGGCTGCTGGTGCGCTGGATCCGGCTGCGCGAGCAGGGCGACGGCGACGACCGGCTGCTGCTGGTGTTCGGGCTCGTCCTCGGTGTGGCGATGCAAACGAAGTTCCAGGTGGCGATCCTGTGCGCGGCGCTGCTGATCAGCGTGCTGCTGGTGGGGTCGCGCGACATCCTGCGCCGCCCGATGTTCTGGGGCGGGGTCGGCATCGCGCTCGTGATCGCCGCGCCCACGGTGCTGTGGCAGGCCCAGCACGGCTGGCCGCAGTTGCAGATGGGTGTGGTCGTGGCCGAAGAATCCCCCCTGCTGTCCGGCGGCCGCAGCGGCACCGCCATCACGCTGGTGCTCCACGCTGGCGTCGCAGGTGCGGCGCTGTTCCTGATCGGACTGTGGAAGCTGTTCCGCTCAGCTGAACTGCGGCCGTACCGGTTCTTCGCGGTCGCCTCGATCCTGATGTACGCCTTCTTCGTCGCCACCGCCGCGCGCCCCTACTACTTGATCGGGATGTACGGCGTGGCGATCGCGGCCGGGCTGGTGGCGCTGCAGCGCCGCCGGGAGGCCAAACCGTCCCGCTGGGGGTGGACGGCTTGGTTCCCCTACGCGGTGTCCGTGGCGCTGGCCGGTTACATGATGTGGGCCTCCACGTTGATAGCGAGCTCCTTCGGCATGCCAACCTCCGCCGCGCTCGCCCGCGACACCTCAGCCGCGTTCACCGCGCTGCCACCGGAGCAGCAGGCGCACACCGCGGTGGTGGGTCACAACTACATCGTCGCGTCCATGCTGGAAGTCAAACGGACGCGATACGAACTTCCGGAGACCTACAGCCCGCACCGGGGCTACGGCTACTTCGGCCCACCCGACGAGCAGGTCGACTCCGTGGTGTTCGTCGGAGACCCCGCAGGAATTCGCCAGCACTTCACCAACGTGCGGAAGATCAAGGACGGAAACCTCTCGATCTGGCTCTGCACGGGCAAGATCGGAACCTGGGCCCAGATCTGGCCCCAGCTCCAGACGCTGTCGTAGGGCGTCGTGGCCCTCGAACGACCCGTGCACGCTGCAAGAATGGTCGTCGCAGCCAGCCGACCGCAGGAAAGGACCGACCGTGGCCGATGCGAACACCACCGGACTCCGGCTCCGCCCACCGCACAATCGCGTAGAACGCCGTGCGATCGGCTGGTGGACGGTGCAGGCCCTGGTCCTCGTCGTCCCGGCGCTGTTCGCGCTGGCTGTGGCCGCGGCACTCATCCCGCCCGCGCAGCCCTGGCTGCTGCTGGCGCTGGTGGTGGTCGCCGTGCTCGGGGTGCCCTACGTGCTGGTCATGCCGCAGTGGCGGTTCCGGGTGCACCGCTGGGAGATCACCGATGACGCGGTCTACACGGCGGCGGGCTGGCTGCGCCAGGAGTGGCGGATCGCGCCGATGTCACGCATCCAGACCGTCGACACCGTGCGAGGTCCGCTGCAGCAGCTGTTCAACCTCTCCAGCGTCACCGTGACCACGGCCTCCGCAGCGGGGCCGCTGACGATCGACGGATTGGACCGGGACACCGCCCGGGCGGTCGTCGAGCAGCTGACCGTCACCACCCAGGCGACGCCGGGAGATGCGACATGAGCACCGTGATCGACGGGCATTGGCGCCGCCAAGACCCCAAGACGATCGCCGCCATGGCCGTGCTGGTGCTGGCACCGATGGTGCCGGCCATCGCGATCATGGCGATCTCCAGCGTCCCCTTCAGCGCGATCCTGATCACGGCGGGGCTGTGGATGGCAGCCGGACTGGTGTTCGCCGGTCTGTCGGCCCTCGACTGGTGGTTCGCCTGGTACCGCATCACCCCGGAGCACTTCGAGCTGCGCAAGGGCGCCATCACGCGGAACCACCGCTCGATCCCGCGCGATCGGATCCGCAGCGTCGACCTCACCGCCAGCCTGAGCCACCGCGTCTTCGGCGTCATGGCAGTGAAGGTCGGCACCGGCGGCCAGGCCGGTGACAGCAGCGAGCTGAAGCTCGACGCGATCTCCAGCGAGCACGCCGAATCACTGCGTCAGGAACTGCTGTTCGGCGATTCGTCCACTGTGGTTGATGAGAACATTCCGGCCCCGGAGTCCAGCAGCACGCTCGCACGGCTCAATCCCGCGTGGCTGGCCTACTCCTCGCTGTCGGTGGGGCTGGCGCTGATCGTCTGGGGCGCGATCGGCTCCGCCATCGGATCGTTCAGCGAACTGCTGAAGGCCACCGGGGTCTTCAACGCCATCGGCGCAGCCGTGCTGGCGACTTCGCTGTGGCTGGTCATCGCGGTCGGTGCCGCGCTCTCGCTGGCCGTCACCGTGCTCGGCTCTTTCGTGCTGTCGCTGGAGATGTGGTGGGGATTCCGGCTGAGCCGGGAGCGCGGGGACACCCTGCAGGTCAAGCGCGGCCTGCTCACCACCCGCTCGGTCTCGCTGGAAGAACGGCGACTGCGCGGGATCGAGCTGGTGGAACCACTGCTGCTGCGCTGGGCCGGCGGCGCCCGGCTGCACGCGGTGGCCACCGGTCTGAACCAGAAGAAGGCAGAGAACCAACCGGACAACAAGACGTTGCTGCCACCAGCTCCCCGCTCCGTGGCGCACCGAGCTTCGGCAGCGGTGCTGCGCGAACCACAGCCACCGTCACAGGTCCCACTGCGACGGCACCCACGAGCGGCGCTGCGACGACGCATCAACTGGGCGCTGATGTCCGCAACACCGTTCTTGATCGCAGCAGTCGTGACGGCGATGTACGGCTGGCTCCCAGTGCCGTTGGCGATCGCTGTGGGCGTCGCCGCCGTCCTGGTGTTCCTGGGATTCGCAGTGGACGCCTACCGCAATCTCGGCCACCAGCTGACCGACCGACACCTGATCACCCGCAACGGCAGCGGGATCCGGCGCACAGTCGTCCTGGAACGCGACGGGGTGATCGGCTGGAAGATGAGCCGCACCGTGTTCCAGCGGCGGTCGGGCCTCATGACGGTCGGCGCGACGACCGCAGCGGGCAACAGCATCTACGAAGTGCACGACGTCGCCGAAGCCGAAGGCCTGGCTCTGGCCGACGAAGCCCTCCCAGGACTTCTCAGGCCGTTCCTGGAACGGCGCTGAGCGAAGAGGCCAGTGCGGAACGACTTGCGCAGCAGTGCGAGGAGCGGAACTCAGTGCCCACCAGGACTTCTGAGGTTCCGCTCCCCGCACCACCACCCAAAACGCGCCGAAAAGGCCTCGACGAGTGCGTCACCGAGCGGGGAGACTCGGGAGCGCACTCACGAACGCACGACGTCGAGCTCAGCGAGCGTCGAAGTCGCCGTGCTTGAGGCCGCTGACGAACTCGAGCCAGCGCTGCGGCGCAACGGTGATCTGCCCGGCAGATCTGTTCTTGGTATCGCGCACGCCGACGCAGTCAGCTCCGAAGCCGACCTCGACGCACTGACCCTGACCTTGGGTACGCGTGCTGGTGCGCCAGTCGGTGATATTCACCATTTACAACTCTCCTATGCGTTGTTGCATTAGTTCTACGGAACCGTCCGGATCTACCGCATGCGCGCGCAAATGGTCCATCATCGTGACGTAGTTCGACAGCTCTACCTCGCGCTCGAGGTAGAGCCCGCCCACGTGGGTCTCCAGATAAACCACGCCCGGGTCGATGTGATTCGAGTAGCGCAGGATGACGAACGGTCCGGCCTGCGCCGGATGGGCCCCCGCGTCCAATGGCATCACCTGCAGGGTCACGTGCGGCAACTGCACGAGTTTCAACAGGTGTTCCAGCTGCCGGCGGAGCACACCGGGTCCGCCGACCCGCCTGCGCAGGGCGGCTTCTCCCACCACCGCCCACAGCTCCAGCGGGTTGTCCCCCACCACCCGCTGCTGCCGTTGGATGCGCAGATCGACCCGCCGGCCGATCTCCGATTCATCGGCCCTGATCAGGGTCGCTTTCGTGATCGCATGCGCGTACTCACGCGTCTGGAGCAGTCCAGGAATGGCCTCGGCCTCGTAGGTGTGGATGGAGGACGCTTCCGCCTCCAAACCCACGTAGGTCTCGTACCACTCGGGCAGGACATCGCTGTAGGAATGCCACCAACCCCGTTTGCGGGCGTCGCGCGCGAGGTTGATCAGCTGATCCCGCTCGCACCCCTCCACCCTGTAGAAGTCCAGCAGCGCCGAGACGTCGCCGACCGACGGAGATCGCTTCGCGGTTTCGAACCGCCCGATCTTGGCCTGCGTGCAGCCGAGATGTCCGGCGGCCTGCTGTTGAGTGACCTCCGCATGCGCCCGCAGTCGCCGCAGCTCAGCGGCGAGGCGACGGCGACGCACCGTGGGACTGACTGTCATAATCCCCATCCTGCCCGGAGGTCCACACTGAGTCACCAACGCATCACCCTCACGGCATCCGGTCCACTAGCCCGCTCCGGCCGATCCGGTGGGCACCGATGCACATCGGATAGTGGCCGAAGATGGTTACGTACCTCCCCTCAAACGAGGCACCATCGCCGAAATGGAGTACACCCACCCGGGTTCGAAATCAATGGCGGGAACCGGCTAATACCAGCGAGAACAACGCAAACGCTGGCATATTCCCAAGCCAAACCCCCCAACAGCCGATTTCAAATCCTGATAATCGACGAACTCGGAGCAGCGACCAGCGAGGCGCCACCAGCACACCCACGCCCGGTTTCCCGGCGGTTATGGACAAAACGGCCATCCGACACGCCGGGGCGCCACGCCGTGCTCGCGGAAGCGCCCGTAGCACTGGTTGCTACGAGCCAATCCGATTCGTCCCACTCGCCACGCAGGACAACACCATCCGCGCGATACCCTCCACAGGTCCCCGATGAGCTGTGGCAGGATCGACAGCGCGTTCAGATCAGTCCACCCCGATCGACAGGACGCAGCGGGCCGCACACGCGTCAAACAGGCTTGTGTCCACAGTAGACATGGCATTTTCCGCAACGAGACCGCCTAGGCGCTCATAGAATCCAGCCGCAGTCACCAAAATGGATTACACGCAGGCCAACTGGATCGATTGACCGGAGGATCAGGGCAATGGTGGGGCGAACGGCGCGGATGTTGGCTGAGGCCTACGACGAGGCCTCCGCGCCTGGTTTCAGATATTGGGAATCCGCCGCTGTGGAGGTGGTGGTCCGCCATGGATCCCGAAGCGATGCGGAGGCGTTGCTGCCGATCTTCCTGGCGAATCCGGAAGAACGAGCGGAGCTGGTGCGGGTGTTCGCCCGGCACGGCGACATCGCATTGGCGCAACGTCTCATGGCGGAGTGCGTGGACGCTGGTGAGCTGCGGACCGGAGTGCCGCCGGAAGTTCTTCGCGCGCTGGGAATCCTCGGTCTCGAACGTGCCGAGCAGTTGCTGTGGGCGCAGGCGACGGCTCCTGACTACGAAACTGGCCTGCACGCGGCACTGGGACTGCTGCATCTGCACTGTCACGATCTGCGCGAGGAGATCGCACGAACCCTGGCGCAGTACGAGGGGCAGTCGTTCTTCCCCGAATTCCTCCCGGTTCTGGCAGCGCGGACGCAGGATCCGTCCTGGCTGCAGCGGCTCGTGGCCTGGGGCGAGCAAAGTGCGTCGACGGACTGCAACGGCGGTCTCATCCTCGGCATCGCGCTGCACGGCGAGGCGGCCGAGGCCGAATTCCGGCGCCTGCTGTGGGATCTGCGTTGGGAGGCCGACGGTGACGGCACGGGCTCCGACTACTGGGCCTACGTCGGCTGCCGGATGCTGGGGCTGGGCCTCGCGGAGCTGCGCGCGGAAGTCCGCGAGGTCACCGATCCGGCCGACGCGCGCCACCGCATCGCTGTTCTCCTCATGTTGGCACGCCACTGGTCCAGGCGGACCTGGCCGGCGCTGACCGCAGCGGCCGAACCGCGCGAGTCCTACCGGGAGATTCGCGAGCTGTTGTTCGACTGGTCCACCCCGCACCGCGACGACTCGCTGACCGGCTGGGCCGCGGACCTGCTCGGACACGACGACCGGCTGCTGCCCGGGCTGTACGAGCTGGAAGCCGAGCTGAACCTGCGGATGCACCACGAAATCGAGCAGGCCGAACTAGCGCAGCCCACCGGCCCGTGAACCGCCGCCAGGTGTCCGGTCAGTTATGGGCAAAACTGACACCCGGCAGGACACACCGTCGGTTTCCGCGCTCAGGGGCGCGGCACGTTGCGAAGGTTGCTGCGGGCCAGCTGGATCATCTTGCCCACCCCACCGGACAACACCGTCCTGCTCACCGCGAGCGCGAAACCCTTCACCTGGTCCCCAGTGATCCGCGGCGGGATCGACAGCGCGTTCGGGTCGGTCACCACGTCCACCAGTGCAGGTCCCGGCCGCCGCAGCGCATCTGCCAACGCCTCGCGCACATCACCCGGGTTCTCCACCCGCACCGAGTGGATTCCCGCCGCTGCGGCGATCGCGGCGAAGTCGACGTGGTCGTGGTCGGTGCCGAAGTCGGGCAGACCGTCCACGAGCATCTCCAGCTTCACCATGCCCAGCGAGGAGTTGTTGAACACCACGACCTTCACCGGCAGCCGGTGGGTGCGCAGGCTCAGCAGGTCACCGAGCAGCATGGCCAGTCCGCCATCCCCTGACATCGAGATGACCTGCCGCTCCGGCTCGGAGATCTGCGCGCCGATGGCCTGCGGCAGCGCGTTGGCCATCGAACCGTGCACGAAGGACCCGAGCACCCGCCGCTGCCCGTTCGGCGTGATGTAGCGCGCTGCCCACACGTTGCACATCCCGGTGTCCACAGTGAACACCGCGTCCTCCGCAGCGAGGTCGTCGAGCACGTCGGCGACGAATTCCGGGTGGATCGGCACCTGGGTCTCGACGTTGCGCGTGTAGGCGTCGACGACCCGCTCCAGCTGCCCGGCGTGCTCGCGCAACATCCGGTCCAGGTAGGAGCGGTCTGTCTTCTGCTGGACGTGCGGCAGAACCGCGCGGATGGTTTCGGCGACGTCGCCGTGCACGGCCAGGTCCAGCACCGTGCGCCGTCCCAGGTGCGCCGGTTCGATGTCGACCTGCACGGTGTTGGCCTGCGGCAGGAAGTTGTCGTACGGGAAGTCGGTGCCCAGCAGCACCACCAGGTCGGCGCGGTGCATCGCGTCGTAACAAGCGCCGTAGCCGAGCAGGCCGCTCATGCCCACGTCGAAGGGGTTGTCGTACTGGATCCACTCCTTGCCGCGCAGGGCGTGCCCGACCGGCGCGTTCACCCGCGCGGCCAGCTCCATGACCTCCTGGTGCGCGCCGCGCGTTCCCGCCCCGCAGAAGAACATCGGCCGCTCGGCCCGGTTCAGCTTCTCCGCCAGCGCGAGCAGCTGGTCCTCCGACGGCACGACCGTGGGCGGCTCGCACTCGATGATCCCCAGGGCATTGGACGGGGCGACGGGCTTCTCGGCGACATCACCAGGCAGCACCAGCACGGCAGCGCCGCGGCGACCGGACGCGGTCTGGATGGCGGTGCGCAGCAGCCGCGGCATCTGCTCGGGCTGCGAGAGCATCTCGCAGAAGTGGCTGCACTCGTTGAACAGCTCCTCGGGGTGGGTCTCCTGGAAGAACCCGGTGCCGATCTGCGCGGACGGGATGTGCGAGGCCAGCGCCAGCACCGGCGCCCCGCTGCGGTGCGCGTCGAACAGGCCGTTGATCAGGTGCAGGTTGCCGGGCCCGCAGCTGCCCGCACAGACCGCGAGCCGTCCGGTCATCTGGGCTTCGGCCCCGGCCGCGAACGCAGCGGCCTCCTCGTGGCGCACGTGCACCCACTCGATGCCCTCGGTGCGCCGCACGGCGTCCACCACGGGGTTGAGGCTGTCCCCGACGATGCCGTAGATGCGCCGGACACCGGCCTGCACGAGCACTTCGATGAGCTGATCAGCGACTGTGGGCATGGCGGAGTCCTCCGGGGCGGTCGTCGGGGCTGGCCACCCACCCGTCTACGCGCGGCGCACGGCACCCGCAACTCCAGTCCCGATCACTCGACCGGTGGACATCGGTAACGATTCGGGCGAATCTCCCGATATCACGGTTGATCGAAGAACCTCTCACCGGTCCGGGCCCCGAAGGCGCGCGCCCACCGGGCAGGTTCGAATCCACTTCTGCCGGAAGGAAATCGCGGTGTCCATCCGCTTCTTCACCACTTGTGCGCTGGCGCTGACCGCTTCGGCGGTCGCCGGGCTGCTGGTCGGCGGGTACATCGCGGCAGGCGATCAACCACCGGCGGCGACGCCCCAGGTCGCGCACATCGCCCCGGCCGCCGGCGGCGCCGGACTGCCGGGGCAGTGACGTCGCTCCACCGAGCGGGACCACGTCGGCGGTATCGGCTAGCGTCGGGTGCATGAGCGAACAGAATCGACTCTCGATCGGCGACAAGGCACCCGAGTTCTCGCTGCTGGACGCCGACGGCAACACCGTCTCGCTGAACGACTACCGCGGCCGGTCCGTCGTGGTGTACTTCTACCCCGCCGCCAGCACCCCGGGCTGCACCAAGGAGGCCTGCGACTTCCGGGACAGCCTCGCGGTGCTCAACGACGCCGGCTTCGACGTCCTCGGTGTCTCCCCGGACAAGCCGGCCAAGCTGGCCGCCTTCCGCGACGCGGAAGGCCTGACCTTCCCGCTGCTGGCCGACGAGGACAAGTCGGTCATGACCGCGTGGGGCGCCTTCGGCGAGAAGAAGAACTACGGCAAGGTCGTGCAGGGCGTGATCCGCTCGACGTTCGTGGTCGACGCCGACGGCAAGATCGCCAATGCCCTGTACAACGTCAAGGCCACCGGCCACGTCGAGCGGCTCCGCAAGGACCTCGGAGTCTGACCTGACAGCAAGGGCACCGACCCGGCCGGTGCCCCCGATCCCCTCCAGGGACCACCCAAATTTCCCTAAATTTGGAGCCCCAAAGCGCTCAGCCCACGCCACCGCAGTGCCTTCCAAATTTCCCTAAAATTGGGAACCCACACGGCGCGACCTGCGGTTTCAGTGCCGAGCATCCCAAATTTCCCTAAAATTGGAACCCCCGTCAGGCGCTCGCTCCGTCGGAGGGGCTTCCAAATTTCCCTAAATTTGGAATCCCCCGCAGGGTCAGTCGAGGAACATGTAGATCGCTACGCCTGCGGCGATGGCCACCACCAGGTAGCGGAGCAGATTCGCGGGGAGCTTCTGGGCGATCTTGCCGCCTACGTATCCGCCCAGCACTGTGGTGGGCACCAGCGTCAGCACCGCCACCCAGTCAACCGGTGCGATCAGCGCGTAGATGACCAAGGTCACCGAGCTGCCGATCATGCCCAGCCAGCTCTTGAGCGCGTTCAGCCGGCGCATCGAGTCGGTCGCGGCCAGCACCAGGATCGCGATCAGGACGACGCTGCGCGCCCCGCCGAAGTAGCCACCGTAGATCGAGGCGAAGAAGATTCCGACGGTCAGCAGGACCGTGCGGTCCGGGGCGTTCTCGTCGGGCGTGCCGAGCCACTTGCGAATGATGTTCTGGAAGGCCATCAGCAGCGCCGACAGCGCGATCAGCGCGGGCACCACGGCATCGAAGACCTTGCCCGGCAGGATCATCAGCAGCACGCAGCCCAACGCCGAGCCGACCGCCGCGGCCACCGAGGTCAGCCACAGCCGCCGCGGGGTGCCTCTGAGGTCGTCGTGCTGGCCGATCGCGGCCCCGACGAACCCGGGCCCCTGGGCCACCGAGTTGGTCACGTTGGCGACCAGCGGCGGCATCCCGGTCGCCAGCAGCGCCGGGAAGACCAGCAGGGATCCGCCGCCGGCCACCGCGTTGATCGCGCCGGAGAGGAATCCGACGACGACTAGCAGGACCAGCTCGAGCCATTCGGTCAACACGACCAACGAAGCTAGCCCCCGCAACGACGCCAGTCCCCGCTGGGGCGATCGGCATCACATCAGCCCGAACGGTTGCTCCGCGTTCCGTAACGACGTTATGGTTCTATAACGTCGTTACCGAACGCTGGAGGTCTCCATGAGCAACCCGTTCGCACAGGGCAACTACGCGCCGGTCACGCAGGAGCACACCTGCACGGACCTCCCGGTGATCGGCCGGATCCCGGACCACCTCGACGGCCGCTACCTGCGCAACGGCCCGAACCCGACCGCCGAGATCGACCCCGACACCTACAACTGGTTCATGGGCGACGGCATGGTGCACGGCATCCGCCTCCGCGACGGCAAGGCGGAGTGGTACCGCAACCGCTGGATCCGCTCGCCGCACGTCAGCCGGGCGTTCGGCGAACCGCTACGCCCCCGCAACCCGCGCGCGGGCCTGGACCTGCTCGGCGCCAACACCAACGTCATCGGCCACGCCGGCCGCACGCTCGCCCTGGTCGAAGCCGGCGCGGCGAACTACGAGCTGACCGACGAGCTCGACACCGTCGGCCCGTGCGACTTCGACGGCACGCTGCCCGGCGGCTACACAGCCCATCCCAAGCGCGACCCGAAAACCGGTGAACTGCACGCGGTTTCGTACTTCTTCGGCCGGGGCAACACCGTCCAGTACTCGGTCATCGGCGCGGACGGCCGGGCCAAGCGGACGGTGGACGTCGAGGTCGGCGGCAGCCCGATGATGCACGACTTCTCGCTGACCGAGAACCACGTGGTGTTCTACGACCTCCCGGTGACCTTCAACGCCCAGCAAGTCACCGCGACCATCGCCCCGAGCTGGCTGCGCCGCCCCGCCCAGCTCGTCCTCTCCGCGCTGATCGGCCGCATCCAGATCCCGGACCCTGTCACCGCCCGGATGGCCCGCTTCACCCCTGCCAACCGCGGCTTCCCGTACCGCTGGAACCCCGGCTACCAGGCGCGCATCGGAGTCATGCCGCGCACCGGCGGCCCGCGCGACGTGCGCTGGTTCGACGTCGGCGCCTGCTACGTCTTCCACCCGCTCAACGCCTACGACACCGAAGACGGCATCGTGCTGGACGTGGTGCGGCACGCGAAGGTCTTCGACGCGGACCTGCACGGCCCGTCCGAGGGCGCCCCGACGCTGGACCGCTGGACGGTGGACTTCAAGACCGGTCGGGTCCGCGAAGAACGCCTGGACGACCGCGACCAGGAATTCCCGCGCGTGGACGAACGCCGGGTCGGCAAGAAGCACCGCTACGGCTATTCGGTCGGCGGCGACACCCTCTTCAAGCACGACCTGACGACGGGCAAGACCGAAACCCGCAGCTTCGGCGAGGGAAACCAGGTCGGCGAGTTCGTCTTCGAACCGAACACCCCGGACTCACCCGAGGACGACGGAGTCCTGATGGGCCTCCGCTACTCAGCAGCCGAACAACGAAGCGACCTCCTGCTCCTCGACGCGGAAACCCTCGAAACAGCAGCCGAAGTCCAACTCCCCGACCGAGTCCCCAACGGCTTCCACGGCAACTGGGTCCCGACCGAGAACTGACCCATGGCTTGCCCACCGACAACCGAATCCGTCAAGATCCCATTCGAAGTCTGTCTGAGGGGATCGCATGTCCGGACTCGAAACTGCCTTCTTCCGCGTCGGGGGCGCAGTGGTCAAGCGCGCGGCAACGACCTGGCTGACCAGTAAGAAGACCGAGAACCGCCGAGGCGCGGACATGTCGGAACTGATCGCCCTGCGCTTCGCCGGGCTCCGTAAACACGACCACAACAACCTTCGTCGCAAACTCGACGAAGTCGGCGAGATTGCCGGTGAACGGCTCGAAGAAGTCTGCGCACGGGAGTTCTCCGAAAAACTCGAGGACAACGAACGAATCGCAGCGCTGGATGCGGTGGTCGACGTAATCGATGACGCTGACCTCTCTGACACAACGCTATTCGACACCGATCTCGATCCGATCGAGCTGGCCAAGAAGGTCAGACAACAGGTCCCGAACGCCCCTTCCCGAGCCGGACTGAGCGAACCCGCCCGAGCTCTGTTCGAGCGGGCCCTAGACCTCTGCTGCGTCCAGCTGGTGCACCTGGTTCGCGAACTCCCTGAGTTCGGTTCCCGCGTGTCCGAGGAATCCCTGCGCCGTGCAACTTCGATCCTCTCCAGCATCGAAGAAGTCTTGGACCAACTCCCAGTAGCGAGTCTCGACGCTCCCGATGGAACGAGCCACGACGACCCGTTCCGGCATCGCTACCGTGATCAACGACGTTTGTCGTTGTCTGCCAACACCTTTGGTCACCCGCGCAAACGCAGGAAGCGGATTTCGCATTTCCTGCCGACATTTGCGGGTAATTGTTGGCAATATGTTGGCAACCTCTCCCCTGCTCCCACCTCACACGCTCGGCGGCAGAAGAGGGCGAGTCTTGGCCGGCGCGCTCGATGACGGCGGACGCCCCGCGGTGCGGATCCGGGATACTTGCGCGGTGTGGAAAAACAAGATCAGCCGCTGGACGGACGCCGCTAGCTTCAATCCGCCCGCCGTCACGGCGGCGCTTCGAGACTGTGAGCGCGCGTTGGGGCAGCGGCTGCCCCGTGAGCTCGCCGAACTGCTCCTGGAGAGCGACGGTGTGGAAGGCGAGTACGGTCTCGGACTCATTTGGCCAGTCGAACGGATCAAGAACGACAACCTCGCCTTCCGGGCCAACCCCGACTTCGCCTCCCTGTACATGCCATTCGACCCGCTGCTGTTCTTCGCCGACGCGGGCACTGGCGACCAGTTCGCGTTCGTTATGCGCGACAGGCCCGCTGAGGTGTTCTTCTGGGACCACGAGACGGATAGCCGAAAGTGGGTCGCCCCAAGCCTCGGCACATACTTGGAGTGGTGGCTGGGCGGACGAATTACCCTGTAGCGGATCACACGGCGGCACCCTCATCTGGGCATGAACGGAAATTCGCCCGTGTTTAGAGACGACGTCCTGAAGATTCATCCGGACTTAGAGGCCTTCTCCGGGGTCTTTGCAGCCGGACCACAGCCCGCAAGGCGGGGCGTGTGCAAAGTTGATCTGTCTGGTTTAGGTCGTTTCGGGCTGTAGGTTCAGGAGTCGTTCGGGTCTGCGGTTGCCGGCGCGGAGTGCGGGGCAGATGTGGGTGGCTCCGTGCTGGTGGTGCAGGGTGATCGCGGTGTTGCGGAGGATCGCGAAGTTCTGGGGTGCGTTGCCGGTGCGGGCCCGGTGGCGGTCTTCGTCGAAGGCGACGTCACGGATCAGGTGCAGGCGGTTCTCGATCGCCCCATGGCCCTGGATGAGTTCCGCCAGGTCAGCTGGGGTGGCGGCGGTGGGTGGCAGGTCGTCAGGTAGCAGGCTGTCTCGATGCTGGCAGGCTTATCTTTCGGTCGGCGCCAGCGCCGGATCCGGAGTGCCTGCCGGGCATTCAGCAACTCCGGCCGAAGGCCCTCGTCCAGGACAAGGACTTTCAGACTTCTGGCAACTCGCCATTAACCGGCTACCCACAGCTCCGAGTCGAAGATCAGGAAGATCGAGCTCGGAGACGTGCCGACCAAGCGGGCCGAGCTCGATGCCCTGCTGAACGTCGCAGGAAGACATCGACGAGGTCAAAACCCTTGCGAAGGGCGCGAATCAACGAGGTTGGTGGCAGTCCTACCGCAGCGCAGTACCCCGATGGTTCCGGCGTTACGTGGGCCTCGAGTCAGCAGCTGTGGAGATCCGGACCTTCGAAACAGAGCTCATTCCAGGTCTGCTTCAAACGCAGTCCTACACGACCGCGATCATCGAAGCGCTGAATCCCGAACTCTCCAGCGAAGAACGCGACCGGCAGGTCAAGGTCCGAGCGGAGCGACAGTCGCGACTGCTGCACGACAGCCAGACCCGCCTGCTGGCAGTCGTCAGCGAGGGCGCGATCCGACGCGTCGTCGGCGGACCCGAGACCATGCGCGAACAACTCCACTTCCTGCTCGAGGCCAGGAGTCCAGCGAAGCTCGAAGTCCAGGTCATCCCGAACGACGCCGGAGCACATCCCGCAACCGGATTCCCGTTAGGTTTCCGAACGACGTAGCGCCCACGCTGGCCTACGCGGAAAGCCTCACATCTGCCGCTTATCACGATCGCCAAGCAGACGTCGACACCTATACCCTCACGTTTGACCGCTTGCGGGCCGCAGCCTTGAGCCCCTCGGCCAGCGCAGCCCTGCTGGAGCAGGTGGCCAGCGAGTTGGAGAGTGTCTGATGAAAGGCGCGCGGCATGCACGAGTTGGACCGCGCCATCTGGCGTAAGAGCAGCCGGAGTGGAGGGAACGGGGGCAACTGCGTCGAGGTCGGGTTCGGCTTCGACGCCGTCGGCATCCGGGACACCAAGGACCGCGACGGTGGGCACTTGGCCGTTGCTCCTGCCCGGTGGCAGGCGTTTCTGCGCGCTGTCAAAGACGGCGCGCTCGACGCCTGAGCCGCAGGATCCGGAAATGAGTGAAGGGCACCTTTGACCGGCTATGCCCGGATCCACCGAGCTGGTTTTGGCGTGGGGTTGTTGATCAAGATCTGTGGGTGTTGATCAACGATCCTGGTGGTGGGTGTGCGGGGTCTGCCG
>NZ_JBSFBZ010000060.1:0-45133 GCF_053593195.1 Saccharopolyspora sp. NPDC002376 | reverse complement strand
GCCGATCCTGGCCCCGGTCGGTTTCACGGAGCACGCCGTGTCGGAGGCGAGAAATTGACGTTCACCCGGGTGACGGTCAATTTCTCGCGAAATTGGCACACCCCACGCTCGAAACCGCATCGGAGCAGGTGAGCGTTGTGCGGCTTCGAGCGTGGTTCAGGTTTGGGTGCTTGCTCTCCGTCAGCGGACGAGGAGGATCTTGCCCCGGACGTCGCCCGCTTCGAGGATCTCGTGGGCTCGGGCCGCTTCGCGCAGCGGGATCCGGTCGTGGACCGGGGTTCGGACCTGGCCGGCTTCGACCAGTGGCCACAGGCGTTCCCGCACGTCGGTGACGACCGCGGCCTTGCCGTGCGGGCCTGCCACCGGACGTCCGCGCAATCCCAGCACCGACAGGTGCAGCCGCTTGACCAGCATCTTGCCCAGGTCCAGCTCGGCCTTCCGGCCGCCCTGCATGCCGATGACCGCCAGGTGCCCGTCGGGGGCCAGTGCGGACAGGTTCCGGTCCAGGTAGGACGCACCCATGTTGTCCAGGACGACGTCGGCGCCGCCGAGTTCCTTCACGACCGCGACGAAGTCCTCGTCCCGGTAGCTGATCACCGGGTCCGCGCCGAGCTCGGCGCACAACTGCCGGCTCTCCGCCGATCCCGCGGTCGCCGCGACTCGCGCACCGAGCGCCCGGCCGATCTGGATCGCGCAGGTCCCGATGCCGCCCGCACCGCCGTGCACCAGCAGCAACTGTCCACTTCGGAGTCCGGCCTCCGTGATCACGTTGGACCAGACGGTGCAGCACACCTCGGGCAGTCCGGCGGCGTCGACCAGATCGACCCCGGCGGGCTTGGGCAGCACCTGTTCGGCGGGCACCGCAACACGTTCGGCGTAACCGCCGCCGGCGAGCAGCGCGCAGACCTCGTCACCGACCTGCCAGCCTTCGACGCCTTCGCCGAGTTCGGCGATGGTGCCGGAGCACTCCAACCCGAGGATGTCGCTGGCGCCCTTCGGCGGCGGGTAGTTGCCCTCCCGCTGGCTGAGGTCCGCGCGGTTGACCGCGCTGGCGACGACGTCGATGAGCACTTCGCCCGGTCCCGGGCGCGGATCGGGGTGTTCGGTCCATTCCAGAACGTCCGGCTTGCCCGGCTCGCGGATCGCGATCGCGTACATGCCCGCGACGGTAGTCCGAGTCGGGTGAACCGGCGGTGCACGGCGATCGGACGAGTCGCACAATGCGGGAAAAACGGGAATTAGTCCCTGGTTCTTAACGCTTCCTGGTCAGATCTTGACTTCGCAGCGTGATCTTCTCAAGGCTAGCGGCCACGAAAACCACCCGAAACGGGGAGAATGATGAGTTTGCGAACCATCACATCCAAGCGTGCGATGACCGTTCTGGCCGCCAGTTGCGCGGCGACGATGCTCGCTGTCACCCCGGTCAGCGCGGCTCCGCCGGACCTCGGCTCGACGATTGACGGCAATGCTGTGAACCGTCACCTGATCGCGCTCCAGCGGATCGCCGACCAGAACGGCGGAAACCGCGCGTCCGGGCAGCCGGGCTACGAGGCCAGCGTGGACTACGTCGTGGACAAGCTGAAGCGCGCCGGCTTCGACGTGACCACCCCGGAGTTCACCTACGAGGCGTACTTCAAGGACTCGTTCAGCTTGGCGGTCGCCGGTCAGCCGACCGAGGGCGACGCGCTGGAGTACTCCCCGGCGACCCCGCAGGGCGGCCTGACCGCGCCGCTGTCGGTCGCACCGGTCGACGAAACCCCCGGCTGCGAGGCCACCGACTACGACGGCGCCAACGTCGCCGGGACGGTCGTGCTGATCTCGCGCGGGGCCTGCTCCTTCGCGGAGAAGCAGCAGATCGCGTCCGAGGCCGGCGCGGTGGGTGCGATCATCTACAACAACGTCGAAGGCCCGCTCAACGGCACCCTCGGCGACGCGGACGCGGGGCGCATTCCCACCGCCGGTGTCACCAAGCAGACCGGCGAGGCGCTGGCCGGTCAGGCCGGTGCCGAGGTGAAGCTCGACGTGCAGGCCCGGTTCGAGTCCGTTACCACCCGCAACGTCATCGCGCAGACCAAGACCGGGCGCACCGACAACGTGGTGATGGCCGGGGCGCACCTGGACGGCGTGCCGGAGGGCCCGGGTATCAACGACAACGGCACCGGCAGCTCCGGTCTGCTGGAGACCGCGCTGAAGCTGGGCGGGAGCCCGAAGGGCAACGAGAACGCGGTGCGGTTCGCCTGGTGGGGCGCGGAGGAGTCCGGCCTGGTCGGTTCGACGAAGTACGTGCAGAGCCTGAGTCAGGAAGAGCAGCTCGACATCGCGCTGTACATGAACTTCGACATGATCGGTTCGCCGAACGCCGGTTACTTCGTCTACGACGGTGACGGCTCCACCGGTGGTCCTACGGGGCCGGTGGGTTCGGGCCAGATCAAGGAGGACTTCCTCGCGGCGATGGCGGCGCAGGGCATCGAGTCCGAGCCGAGCGAGTTCAACGGCCGTTCCGACTACGGCGAGTTCATCGCGGTGGGCATCCCGTCGGGTGGCATGCACACCGGCGTGGAGGACCTGAAGACCGAGGAGCAGGCCGCCAAGTGGGGTGGCACCGCGGGCATCGCGTTCGACCCGAACTACCACGGTGCGGGCGACAATCTGTCCAATGTGGACAAGGTGGCGCTGGAGCGGATGACCAAGGGCATGGCCAACGTCGTGCAGGCCTACTCGCAGAGCACCGAGGGGGTCAACGGCATGCAGACCCGCGAGGAGCGCGCGAAGCTGCGCGCCCAGCACAGCGCTCTGGCGGTCCAGAGCGCTGGCCCGAAGGTGGGCCACGGCCACGACCTGGCCTGATCACCTGACGTGCGGGGTGTCCCTCGGGGCGCCCCGCACGTTTTCGGTTGCCGGATCCAAAGGTTCAGCCGGAGTTGTGGTCCCGTTGGTGGTCTGACCACAGTTTCAATTGAAACTGTGGTCCTCTGTGGCTGGGATTTACAGTTTCAATTGAAACTGTGATCGATTCCGTCGATCGCACGAGGAGGAGATGTCGTGAAACGTGCCGCGTTGGTGGCGGCGGCGGTAGCCGTCGGACTGGTGACCCCGACCGCGAACGCGGTCGAACCGGTGCGGTTCGCGACGTTCAACGCCTCGCTCAACCGCTCCGCCGAGGGCGAGTTGCTGGCGAACCTGTCCACACCGGACGATCCGCAGGCCCAGAAGGTGGCCGAGGTGGTGCAGCGAACCCGCCCGGACGTCCTGCTGCTCAACGAGTTCGACTACGTCGAGGGCAACGCTGCGGTCGATGCCTTCCGCGCCAACTACCTCGCGCGCGGACAGCACGGCGCCGACCCGATCGACTACCCCTACGCCTACACCGCCCCGGTCAACACCGGTGTGCCGTCCGGGATGGACCTCGACAACGACGGCACCATCGGCGGCCCGGGCGACGCTTACGGCTTCGGCGAATTCCCCGGCCAGTACGGCATGGTCGTGCTGTCGAAGTACCCGATCGGCCCGGCCCGCACGTTCCAGCAGTTCCGCTGGGCGGACATGCCGGGCGCGCGCCTGCCGGACGACCCGGCGACCCCGGAACCCGCGGACTGGTTCTCGCCGGAAGAGCTCGAACACGTCCGCCTGTCGTCGAAGTCGCACTGGGACCTGCCGATCGACGTCGGTGGCCGCACGGTGCACTTTCTCACCTCGCACCCGACGCCGCCCGCCTTCGACGGCCCGGAGAAGCGCAACGCCCTGCGCAACCAGGACGAGATCCGGTTCTGGGCGGACTACGTGACGCCGAAGCTCGGCGACTACATCTACGACGACCAGGGCGCGCGCGGCGGCCTGAAGCCCGGTTCCCGGTTCGTCGTCGCCGGTGACCAGAACTCCGACCCGCTGGACGGCGACAGCAACGGAATCCGCCAACTGCTCCATGCTCCGCGCGTGATCGACCCGCGGCCGGGCAGCGCCGGAGCGGTCGAAGCGAGCAAGACCCAGGGCGGTGCGAACGAAAACCACCGCGGCGACCCGTTCCTCGACACTGGCGACTTCAACGACGAGTCGCCGGGCAACCTGCGCGTCGACTACGTCCTGCCGTCCGCTCCGCTGATCCCGCAGCGCGCCGAGGTGTTCTGGCCGACCTCGGGTGACGAGCTGTCCCGCCTCAACGACGCCTCGGACCACCACCTCGTCTGGCTCGACGTCGTCCCGTGATCCGGGCCGAAAGCCCGTCCGCCGCAGGTAGGTTCGAGCTGGGGTGGATGGGCCACTTCGGAGAGGCAGGGCGGCTGTGGTCGAGGTTCTGCTCATCACGGGCAGCACGCGGAGCGGTTCCACGAACACCGCCGCATTGCGCACGGCGCAGGAAGTGGCCCCGGACGGCGTGACGACGCTGCTCTACGAAGGCCTGGCGGATCTTCCCGCGTTCAACCCGGACCACGACGTGGACCCGCTCCCGCCGTCAGTGGCCGACCTCCGGAGTCGGGTCGCCGCGGCGGACGCGGTGCTCTTCTGCACCCCGGAGTACGCCGGAACCCTGCCCGGCAGCTTCAAGAACCTGCTGGACTGGTCGATCGGCGGCGCCGAGATGGGCGGAAAACCAGTCGCCTGGCTCAACGTCGCGGCCGAAGGACGTGGCGAAGGCGCGACCAGCACCCTGCTCACGGTTTTGGGCTACTTGACCGTCGATCTCGTCGACTCGGCCTGCGGCCGCCTCTTCGTGCCGCGGGACGCGGTCGGCCCGGACGGCACGATCGAGGACACCGAAATCCGCAAGGGCCTGCGCGAAGTCCTGCACGCCATCGCCGCTCACGTCGGATGACGTTCTGCCTGGAACTGGGTGCAGTTCCAGGCAGAAACAGGAATCAGGTCCAGCTGCCGCTCGGCTCGGTGGCGGTGAGCGGCTGGTAGACCAGCTTCAGGCCGGCGGCATCGGCGGGGACGTCGAAGAACACCTTCCCGCTATCAGCATCGCCCTGCGTCAGGAGCGTCGCGAAGAGCACGCCGTCCAGACTCTCCCCGTTCGGCGCAGCGCTCGGGTACTCGTTGCCCGCCCCGTCGACCAGCATGAAATCGACGGAAGCGACGGCACCGCCGGTCCCGCTGACCAATTTGGCGTCGACGTCGACGGAAACGTACTTCCCCTCCACCGGCGGAACCGAGAATTCGGCGAGGTCCTGCAGCGGACCAGCGGTGATGGCGTACGTCCCGCCGTTCTCGTTGCTGATGCCCGCGGTCTCGCCGAAAGCGACGTCCTTGCCACCGACCTCGGTCGTCCCGGTCTGGGGTTCGCCCTGCTCAGGTGCGGTCTGGGTTTTCGGTTCCGGAGCGGTCGGCTCGCTGGAAGCGCCACATCCGGCCAGGCCCAACAACATCAACCCGACCACCGGCGCGATGAACTTCTTCACTTTTCCTCATCAGGTCAAGAAAAACGAACGCGACGAATGATGCCAGCGAATTCCGAACCGCGCCAAGAACAAATCCCAAAACCATTTCTAGCAACCCGGAGAACATTCTTCGCCGGGCATCGCTCACCCGGCGGACCAGACGCCGAGCTCGTTCCCCGCTGGGTCGTGGAAGTGGAAGCGCCGCCCACCGGGGAACTCGTACGGTCCCTGCACGACGGACCCGCCGGCGTCGCGAACCGCCTGCACGCTGGCGTCGAGGTCATCCGAGTACAGCAGAACCAACGGCCCACCGGCGGAAACCTCATCGGTCAGCCGGAAGCCGCCGACTTCACCGTCGGAGCCGTTGATGCCGACGTAAGCCGGACCAAGCCCGTAGTCGGTGAACGTCCAGCCGAAAGCGTTGCCGCAGAAGGCTTTGGCGGCGGCGAAGTTATCGACGCTGATCTCGATGTGTCGAGTGCGTGATGGGTCTGAGCGGACATGCGGAGGAGTGTGCCCGGCGGTCCTGACAATTGCGTGCCGAGCGGGATCGGGCTGGGGCAGAATCGGGCGGATGGACGCGCGCAGCTGTGCCGTGCTGGCACTCCACTGACAGGTCAACGTGATCGAGCCAGCCCTGATCGAGCAGATGGCGGACCAGCCGAACCTGGTGGTGGACAACCAGAAGCTCTCCGGCCTCGTGGGAAACGAATCTCCGGCGGAGAAGCCCCGGTCTGACGTCCAGCGCGCTGTCAGTCCATGTCGGTCACGCACAGCAGCAGCAACGCCCGTTCGTTCAGGTCGTAGGCCACCCACGTGATGTTGAACAGGCCCGGGAACCACGCGCACCACGGGTCTCGCGTCTTGTACACGTTGACGGTGGCGTACCGGTCCCCGAACAAGGCCGCATACAGCTCCTGCCCCGCGTTGATGGCGCGGTGGGCTCGCTGGTCCCGCTCACCGGCGGACAATGTCAGATCGACGGACGTGTACATGCCGCCTGCGTACAAGCTCCACGCCCACTCGCTGCTGAGCTGGATCGACACGCCCAAGTTCCAGCCCCTCAGATGGCGCTTCACGGCTTCGGGGAGCGGGAACGGCCGTTGGAACTCCTCCGGCAGAGCGCTGCGAACAGCCGGGTGGTCGAGCATGCAGTCCGAACCCGTTATGCCGCACCGGGATACGGGTCAAGTGGTGGGCTTTTCTTCAGGCCGTCAGGTGTGGAGCAGGTGATTGTGCAGTTCTGGGATGACCACGTTCCACACCGCGGGTGGTGGGATTTCGTGGCCCATTCCCTCCAGGCGCACGAGCCGGGCGCCTGGGATCGCGCGGGCCAGTACTTCTCCGTGGGGGAGGGGGAACAGCGGGTCGTCGGTGCTGTGCAGGACGAGGGGCGGCACGCGGATCTCGGCCGGGTCCATCGGGTTTCCGGGTTCGGCGATGAAGTGGTTCGCCATCGACGACACCATGTTGTGGCTGCGGCGCACTTCGAGCGTCGCCAGGGCGCGCACGCGTGCCTTGTCGAGCCCGGAACGGACCGGCGGCGAGGTCGTCGCCGGTGTAGTCGGGGTGGCCCGGCGCGGACGTGCTCGATTGGCCGGTGTCGCGGTGGTCGTACCGGATGACCTGCAGTAGACTGATTGTAATTTGCAATCACTTTTTGGGTTCGGTTCAGCTGCCTGGCGGGCCCCGGGGTGCGAGCAGACGATGGGGACGGGGCAGCGGTCACGTTTGAGGGAGAGCGATGCGCCAGACCAATCTCACCGGGGAGACGGCCGAGTACGTACGCGCCCGCGAGGAGCTGCGCCAGGCCGAGATGGAGCTGATGCGCCACCGCGAACGGGTTGCCGACCTGCGCCGTCGGCTACCGCTGGGGCCCGTGGTCGACGACTACGTGTTCGAGGAAGGCCCCGCCGACCTGCACGCCGGTGATGAGCCGGTGCGCGAGGTCCGGCTGGGCGAGCTGTTCACCGGACCCGATCGCGATCTCGTCGTCTACCACCTCATGTACGGGAAAACGCAGACCGAGCCCTGCCCGATGTGCACCATGTGGATCGACGGGTTCAACGGAATCGCCCACCACGTCGAGCAGAACGCCGACCTGGCGATCGTCGCCGCAGCCGACCTGCCTGCGCTCCGCGAACACGCGCGCAACCGGGGGTGGACGAACCTGCGCCTCCTCAGCGCCGCGAAGAGCACCTTCAAGCGCGACCTGGGTAGCGAGGACGAGGAGGGCAACCAGGACTCGACGGTGTCGGTGTTCACCCGCGACGGCAACGGCGAGGTGCACCACTTCTACTCAGCGCACCCCCGCATGTCCGACGAAGTCGACGAACGCGGCATAGACCTGCTGAGCCCGGTGTGGCACGTCCTCGACCTGACCCCCCGAGGCCGCGGTGACTGGTACGCCTCCCTCGACTACTAGCGGGCGCCCGTTCGCCAGCCCGCGAATGGTGGTCGTTCAGCGGAAGGCCGCGATGTTCACCGGGAAGTCGAAGTACTGGTCCGGGAACGGTTCGGTGCGCAGGTTGTAGTGCCACCACTCGTTCTCGTAGTTCTTCAAGCCGACCGAGGTGAGCACGTCGCGCAGCAGGTTCCGGTTGGCTGTGGCCTCGCCGGTCACGCGCGGGTCGTCGGTGTGCGCCAGGTTGTCGAAGCAGTCGTAACCGGTGCCCATGTCGACGCTGTTGTCCGGGAACCGCTGCGCGGCCGGCGCGGTGCACGAGGTCAGCGGCTCACCGGGCACGTAGGGGCGCTGGGGGCGGGCAGGTAGCCGTACGAGCGTCAGGTCGACCGAGCTGCCGCGGCTGTGTCCGGATTTCTCGGCGATGTAGCCGTCGGCGAACAGCCGCGACTTGTCCAGCTCCGGGTAGAACTCGGCCTTCATGCGCTGGTCACCGACGTCCTTCGCCCACGCGACGAAGCGGTAGTCGGCGCGTCGCGGCCGGTAGCAGTCGTAGACCTTGAGGGTGTAGCCCCGGCGTGCGAGTTGTTGCTGTGCCGCGTGGAGCGCCTCGGCGAGCGGCTGCGTCACGATGCACATCGGCTCGTCGTAGCCGGGCACCGGGTCGCCGGTGAAGTTGTGCGGCGTCGCGTAGCGGATCTCCTCGATGATCGAGGGATCGACGTCGCGCAGCGGCACGAAACCAGGCGGCGCGTGCTCGACCTGCGGAGTGGGTGCCGGGCTGGGCACGGTGGTCGCGGGCGGGCTGGGCGCGGGCGGTGGCGCCGGAGCAGGCGGCGCGGTCGTGCCGCACGCCGTCGCTACCAGCACGAATGCCACCGCAGAGGCGAGCCGCCGGGAACCGCGGGTCATGGCCGCCACGCTAGCCCTGTTCTTGCCGCAGAGCGCTGCGAGCGACGCCCAGCACGTGCTCGACGCGGTCGCAGACCTCAGCTGACGGGGTAGGTCACATAGCCGATGCGAGGGACACCGTCGATCGAACCAGGAGTCCACGCGGTCCACGCGGCGGTGTCGGAACCGCCGGAGGGCAGGTTGAACGAGATCGATCCCGCCATGGCCGGCCCCTCGGATTGCGGAGCAGCGATGTAGACCACTGCGGGGTGCTGCTCGTCCACGGTGACCTCGGTAGCCCCGTCCGGGTCGGGGAGTTGGCTGTCAATACCCAGCGGCGCTCCCCCGGGGCTGTAGAACACCAGGTCGCTGGGCGCACCGGACATCTTGCAACTCACACCCGGCTTTGCCGCGAAGTTGATCTCGAACAGCCGCTCGCCCGGCACCGGGGCCACGCGCTCGTTCGTCGTGATGTTGAGATCCTGGACGTTGCACTGGCCCCGTTCGGTGGGCATCGCCCATCCGACCGCGCTCGACAGCACGAGACCACCCGCCACGAGGGTTCCCGCCACGCTCATCGCGGTGGCACAGTAACCGATCTTGGATGCGATTCCCATGAGCTTCCTCCTGCTTCAAAGGTCGGATTTCTCATGGTTAAAGACGTCTGGGGCGGCGCGGGGATGCCTCGGGTCCGGCAAATATGATGTTGATCGCCGGAATGCAACCTTGCGCCGACTCGCACGTCCACCCGCCATGGCGGTGCCAGCGAGCGGAAAGTCGACGGGCTGTACCCGGAGCTGTCACGCGGGACGGTGCCGATCTGCATCGCCGCGACGCTCGCCTTCAAGCTGTCCGGCACAGCATCTGCCCCTTGGTTGCGCCCGTCGTGCCGGTCGCGATCCAATAGCGGATCTTGCACCGCAGACGATGGTCGGCCGTGCTTATCGGCTCGCCTTAAAGAGTTTGCAGCAGCGAGTGGGACGCCAAGCTGCGCGAGTCGCCCGCGGATGGCCAAGGAATGTTAAGATCAAATCCCTGTGAAAAGGCTGTCAGAGCGCCAGAAGAATCGCATAGAGCGTATCGCGGAGGTGGGCCTCGTTGCTAACCTCTGCCGGCGATCCGATTAGTTGCCCTGGTTCTATCGCGCGAAAACTTCAAGCGGCATCTGCCAAGGAGGGAGATTGAGAAAAATGACATATCCGCCACCTCTAAAGGTAAATGAACAGAAGCTAAGGGAAAAGATGGACTTCATCGACAAATATGAGGAGAAAAAATCTTGGTCAACCTGCGAAGCTTATGCGAGATCTTTGCTCTACCTCGGAGAAGAAGAGAAAGCGGTCCCCTACTTTCTCGAGGGAGCGGAGCATCTGAATCGATTGATTCAGATTGTGATCGAAAGAAGAAACAACCTAACGGAGGCGTATCGCTGTAAACAAATCCAAGCAAACTATTACCGTTTGGCGGGATTTGCCGAGCAATCTCAATCAATTTACGAGGAACTTTCGGTGGCATATCTCGAACTCTATCGGGAGAAATATCGAAGCGACCCTGATTTCGGAGTCAGCATATTGCACGAAACAGGTGAATGCTTCTACTTCCTTGGGGATTATGAAAAATCAATCTTCTATGGAAAGCAGGTGAAGCATTGGTTTCCTATTTACCTTGGCTATGCGGAAGCGATTCGAGACCATAATAAACGACGAATCAAAGAAACCCTCGACTGTGTGATCGAAGGGATAAAAGAGGAGCGAACGCTGCCATACTATACCGGAAGCACGGTCAGCCTCTGGGATTGGTATGAAATCGGAAGAAATCTCTTGAGGCTCGATTCCGAATTGGGTTTGCAGGGCTCTTGATGTCGCTGACCTGCTCACCTGGCGCCGCGACCCAAGGCTGACCATCACCACAGTCCTCGACGAACTGATCAAGCGAGGTGAACGCAGGCAGTGCCCGGTGCGCGTTCGCCGTGTCGCAGAGCTCCACTCTCCACGTCGGCGGCGCCCTTGGCGACAGGACCGCGTGCTGTCGGGGCACGCACCGCCCGGTCTTCCGTGTTAGCCCACGATCGGAGAGCGGTCGATCTCCTCCAGGCGAGCGTGCTGCGAGCGCTGTGCTCGCTCAGCTCAGTACCGACAAGAACGCCCCTGACTCGCGTAATCGCAGGTCAGGGGCGGTGCGGCGGAAGCGGGGGGATTCGAACCCCCGGTCGCTCTCGCGACGCTCGCTTTCAAGGCGAGTGCATTCGGCCGCTCTGCCACGCTTCCAAGCGCAGCGTAGCCAACCGAGCGGTGGTGGGGTGCAGGCGGGCCGTTACTTGATTCCGCCCAGGTGGGTCGTCAGGCGGTCGAAGATTCGGCCCAGGACTTCCTGCTCCTGCTCGTCCAGGATGTCGACCAGGTGTTCGCGGACGCTCGCCACGTGGCTCGGGGCTGCTTCGCGGAGCTTCGCCGCGCCTTTTTCGGTCAGGACCGCCAGGACACCTCGGCCGTCGTCCGGGCATTCGTCGCGGCGGACCAGTCCGGCCGTTTCCAGACGGCGGATCTGGTGCGACATTCGGCTCTTGGAGTGGGCCACGTCGTTGGCCAGCTCGCTCATGCGCATCCGCTGGTCGGGGCGTTCGGACAGCCGGACCAGGATCTCGTAGTCCGCGATCGACAGGTTGTGGCTGAACTGCAAGTCCTTGTTCAGGTGGTGCTCCAGCAGCGCGCTGCCCACGATGTAGGCGCGCCAAGCTGCCATTTCGCGGTCGTTCAGCCATCGAATGTCCTGGTCTGTCACTTGATCAGGTTACCTACTGCTCCGGGGTGCTTCGAAAATTGTTTGGCGTCCGGGCGTTCGGCGCGGATACCATCGCGGCGTGCCCGGCTTCGCGGAGCAGAATCCGCAGCTGATGCCGCTGACCAGGCTGGTGGGCTTGACCGGTCGGCGACTGCCCCCGCACAGGGAGCGGGCCGTGGCACGCAGTACTCACCTGCCCTTCTCCCGCTGTCGAGATCCCCGTCGACCAGCGGTTGGTCGGGCTGCGCGTTGCCCAGCGGATCGAACCGGAGGTCGCGCCGGAGGAGGCGGCCGTCAGTGCCAGCTTGCTGTCCTCTGTGGACACGGCGAGGAAGAAGGCGGATGTGACCACAGCGGTTGAAGTGACCGATCTGGTCAAGCGGTACCCGAAGAGCCGGACCAACGCGGTCGACGGGCTCAGCTTCCAGGTGCGCGCCGGGGAGATCTTCGGGCTGCTCGGGCCGAACGGTGCGGGCAAGACCACCACGGTCGGCATCCTGACCACCAGGGTGCTGCTGACCAGCGGCACCGCCCGCGTCGCCGGGGTGGACGTGGCCGCCAACCCGGTGACCGCGCGCAGCAAGGTGGCGGTGGTGCCGCAGCGGGTCAACCTGGACCGCTCGCTCAACTCCCGGCAGAACCTGATCTGGCACGCCGCCTACCACGGGATTTCACGCGCGGAACGACATCGCCTCGCCGACGAGCTGCTGGACCGGATGGGTCTGGCGGACAAGGCCAAGGCACGCGTCGACGACCTCTCCGGCGGGCAGGCGCAGCGGTTGATGATCGCCCGCGCGCTGATCCACAAGCCCGAGGTGCTGTTCCTGGACGAGCCGTCCACCGGCCTGGACCCGCAGGCGCGGCTGTTCGTGCACGACCGGATCAACGACCTGCGGGCTGAAGGCGTGACGGTCGTGCTCACCACGCACGACATGGACGAGGCGGAGAAGCTGTCCGACCGCGTCGGCGTCGTCGACCACGGCAAGCTGCTGACGCTGGACACCCCGGACGCGCTGATCAAATCGCTGCCGGGCAGCGGCACGGTGGACGCGACGCTGCGGCCGAACGGCTACGAGCCGGACCGGATCTCCGCGCTCTTGTCCGATGTGGACGGTGTGCAGCGGGTCGAGCAGATCGGCAGCAGCACCGCGGCGGACGGCGAGGCGGAGCTGCGGCTGCGGCTCTACGTCGGCGTCGAGCCGGCCGCGCTGCTCGGGCCGGTCGCGCAGACCCTGCACGAGCAGCGGGTTTCGGTCAGCGACCTGGCGCTGGGGTCGGCCACGTTGGAAGACGTCTTCATCGACCTCACCGGGAGGGAACTGCGATGAGTCCGGTGCGCGCCTTCACCGCGGTGCTCGCCCGCGACGTGTTCGTGACGGGCCGCGAGCTGCCGAGCTTCCTGGCGCAGGTGCTGGTCCAGCCGGTGGCGCTGCTGTTCATCTTCGGCAAGGTGCTCAGCGAGCTCGGCTACGCCCAGCCCGGTTACGCGCAGATCCTGTTGCCCGGCATGATCGCGCTCAACGCGTTCCTGGTGTCGCTGCAGAACACCTCGTTCCCGCTGGTGCTGGACTTCTCCTTCTCCCGCGAGATCGAGGACCGGCTGCTGGCGCCGCTGCCGATCAGCTGGGTGGCGGTGGAGAAGATGCTCTTCGGCGCGATGCGCGGTCTGTTCGCGGCGGTGCTGATGGTGCCGATCGGCATGGTGATGCTGGGCGAGATCAACTGGAACTTCAGCGGTCTCGCGTTCGCCCTGCTCTGCATGCTCCTGGGTTCGTTCGCCGGTGCATCGGTCGGCATGACCGTGGGCGCTGCCGTTCCACCGCGCCGCATCAACATCATGTTCGCGGTGATCCTGGCCCCGCTGATGTTCACCGGAGCGACCCAGTTCCCGTGGGCCCAGCTGGACCACCTGCGCTGGTTCCAGGTCCTCTGCGCGATCAACCCGCTGACCTACGTCAGCGAGGGGATGCGCGGAGCCCTGCTCCCGGACGTCCCGCACATGCCACCGTGGATCTGCGTCCTGGCCCTGCTGGTCTCCTGCCTGATCTTCGGCTCCCTCGGCATCAAGTTCTTCCTCCGCCGAGCCCTGGACTAGCGCCGGGTGGGACCCGTGAGTCTTTTGGGGCGTCATGACAGCCCAAAAGGCTCACGGGACCTGACCAGCAGCGGAGCTGTCACCTGTCGAAACGACCGGCCTTGAGGCCGCCGAGAAAACCGGCCCAGGCCGGCTGCTGGACGCGTAATGTCCCGCCGTCGCGGTCCTTCGTGTCGCGGATATAGGTGGCCGACTCGCCGATCGCCAGCTCGACGCAGTTGCTCGCTCCGCTCCCGCTGCGGCTGCTCTTGCGCCAGTTCATGTTGTTCATCTCAACGCCTTCGCCTGTTCGCGGATCAGTTCCGCAGACTCATCGGGGCTGAGCGCCGATGCAGCGATCTCCGAGAACATCTCCGCGAAATGTTGTACGTCATTCGCATTCTCCACCCAGACGCCGCCGGCGACGTAGTCCAGATAGACGGCAGGCGGGTCATCGGGATCGGCGTAGCTGATGATCGTGAAGCCGCCGGACATGGTTCCGTACGCGCCGAGGTTGAACGGCAGAACTTGCACGGTCACGTTCTTCCGTGCACCGCAATCGTTCAGGTGGATCAGCTGCTCGGCCATCACCTCCGGTCCGCCCACTGTCCTTCGGATCACCGCTTCGTCGATCAAGACGTGGAAGCGGAGCGGCGATGGCTGGACCAACCTGGCTTGACGACTCAGTCGGGCCGTCACGTAGCGCGCGGGTGTCGCGCTGTGGAACTGCTGGCCGCTCTCGTTGACAGCTTGTGCATAGGCATGGGTTTGGAGCAGTCCAGGAACTACGTGCGGCTCCAGCGTTCGGGCTGTGTCGGCTTCCGCTTCTGCGCGTAGGAAGGCGCGGAATGCCTTTGGCGAGCCTGTAGGCGTAACGACCTGCGTGGAGCGCTCACCTGCATCGTCCCAGAACGCCGCAGCTTCGGTGCGCTCCTCATCGCTTGCTTTGTAGAGCGCCAGAAGTGCTTGCAGGGCCGCCCATCCCGGACGGACGTGTCCGGTTTCGTAGCGGCTGATGGTCGGCTCGCTGACGCGAAGCAGGTCGCTCGCATCGCCGAGCGCCTTGTCTGCGTCACTGCGCAGGCGGGCGAGCAACTGTCCCAGTCGCTTCTTGCGACGCGTCGGAGTGGCGGGCATGGCAGGAGCCTAGCTCTCGCGAGTTTGGTGCACTTGCACCCGATCAAGGGATAGTAAAGGGTTAATTGCACCTCTAGTCTTCGAGTTGTAGGCGATCGCAGCGTTCGGCAATCCGAGAATCTGGGGTGGTGGCCATGTATCCGTTTCATTGGGTTCCTGCTGGTGGTGCGCGGCATGCGAGTACCGATGCGCGGCCTGATGGGGCTCTGGCTTATCCGAGCGGGACCGGGGTTCTGACGTTGTGCGGGAGCGAACTCGTCGCCGACAACTCCGAGGTCGCCTGGCTCTGGGGCACCTGCGCCGATTGCAACTCCGCCGCGCGGCGGATCGCCGATACCGCTCGCTGAACTCCGGAAGGACTCGACATGCTGGACCTGATGCCGCAGATCGGCTCCGTCTCGGCGATTCTCGCCTGCTACTTGATCCTGGCCTGGCGGCCGAGTCGTCCTCAGCACGCCGGCGGCGGTGAGGGCGCGCTGACCGTTTGGCAGCTCGTTGCGCACGTGGAAGCCGAGCGGCAGCAACGAGAACGCGGTGGTCGGCATCGCCTCCGCGAACCGGTTGAGTCCATATCGGACAGTTCGGGTCCGCCGCTGGAGCTGCAGCAGCGCGTGCTGGACGGACTCCGCTGCCTCTGACCACCTGAATTCCGGTTCGTCGCCGATGCCCCCGACTTGAGGCGTCGAGCCGGACGGCCGGTCGGCGCGTCGTCCCTCCCCGCGCGCCGACCGGCCACCCCGCTGGATTGGGGGCGTTCGGCGGAACAGGTTCGCGCTCACGGCGGATGAGGTTCGCGCCAGCGACGTGCTTCCGTGGAAGGGGGATTGCTGCCCCGTGCCGCAGGGAGGTCGCTGGTGACGACTCGTGCGCTCCTCAGTCAGCTGCGGTCCGCGATTTTCCACGCCGAGCGAATGACTGCCACGCGCCCGCTGGCCATGCCACCACCGGGTTCGGGTCTGAAGCCCGTGTTCGGCAACCGCGGGCTACCGGTCATCGGGCACACCGTCAGCGTGCTGACCGACCTGCTCGACTCCTCGCGCCAGCGGTACGAGGAGTTCGGACCGGTGTCGTGGGGCGTGACGCTCGGAACCAAGGCTGTCACGGTGATGGGGCCGGACGCGATCGAGGCGATCGCGACCAACCGGGACAAAGCGTTCAGCACCGAGGGCTTCTACGACTACCTGATCGGCCCGTTCTTCCGCCGCGGCATCCTGCTGATGGACTTCGAGGAGCATCGGCACCACCGGCGGATCATGCAGCAGGCGTTCACGCGCGACCGCCTGCTCGGCTACCTCGACGCGATGACCCCGGCCATCGAGCGAGCCTTGGCCCGGTGGCGGCCGAGCGAGCGATTCCCCATGTACACCGCGGCAAAACGGCTAACCCTCGACATCGCGACCGAGGTGTTCGTCGGCGAAGGGCCCGGCGCGGACGCGGATCGGCTCAGCCAGGCGTTCGTGGCCGCGGTGCACGGCGGCCACGCGATCGTGCGCGCCGACGTGCCCGGCGGAACCTGGGCGAAAGGACTGCGCGGGCGCCGGATGCTGGAGAGCTACTTCCGGGAGCGGATCCCGGCCAAGCGGGCGGGCTCCGGGCAGGACCTGTTCAGCGTGCTCTGCCGGACTGAGACCGAGGACGGCGACCGGTACTCGGACGACGACATCGTCAACCACATGATCTTCGTGCTGATGGCGGCGCACGACACCAGCACGATCACGCTCGCCATGACGGCCCACTACCTCGGCAAGCACCCGGAATGGCAGGACCGCCTCCGGGAAGAAGCCGCGGCGCTGGGCAAACCGGCCGTCGAGCACTCCGACCTGGACCGGTTGCCCCAGCTGGACATGGTCGTGAAGGAAGCCATGCGGCTCAACGCTCCGGTGGGCGGGCTGTTCCGGCAGGCAGTCGCGGACACCGAGATCCTCGGCCACCACATCCCGGCGGGCACCAAGCTGGTCGCCCAGGTCTACGCGACGCAGCGGATGGCGCAGTGGTGGCCCGACCCGGACGAGTTCGACCCGGAGCGCTTCGCCGAGCACCGCAGGGAGGACAAGGTGCACCGATATGCGTGGGCGCCGTTCGGCGGCGGCGCGCACAAGTGCATCGGCATGCACTTCGGGACCATGGAGGTGAAGGCGATCCTCCACCAGCTCCTGCTGAAGTACCGCTGGAGCGTCCGCCCCGGCTACGAACCGCCGATGCGCTACGGCACCGGCCCGATGCCCACCGACGGCCTCCCGATCAGCCTCATTCGCGGGTGAGCTGATTCATCAGCGGCTCGGAATCCGGCCTGTTGCGTTCGTGGTTCAGATCCGGAGTGCAGTCGAAATTTCCTTCAGAACATTAGCCCATTTCGGTGATTTTTCGTTCTCCGTCGTGCAAAAGTCCAGCCCTACTGTCAACCGAACATCCCCCCGTGTGAGGAACGTTGAAGAGGCTGATTGCACCCCTGGCCGCGGCACTGGTGATCGGGCTGGCGGGCTGCGGCCCCGCGGTGCCGAAGGAAACCACGACCAGCACTGACTCCAGCAGCTCGGAAAGCGGCCAGGCGACTGAGGAATCCAGCAGCGGCCAGGTGGCCTTCGGTGAATCCGCCGAGGTCAAGAAGGACGTCGGCGCCAAGCTGAAGGTGTCCATCGCGGCACCCGCGGACCTCGACCCCGCGCAGGTGAGCTTCTCGCCGGAGGTGGGCAAGTACGTCGCCGTCGACGCCCAGGCCGAACTGCTGGCCGGCACCGTCGACAACATCAGCGACGACGAGTTCACGCTGGTCGACGCGCAGGGCAACCGCTACGAGGCGGCCACCGTGACGATGGAGAACATGTTCCTCCACCTGCTGACCGAGGGGAAACCGGTTTCAGGCAAGATTATTTACGACGTTCCGGCCGACGCGACCGGGTTCACCGTCGAGTACGCGCCGACCGACGCCAACCAGAAGCCGATGGGCGTGCTCGCCACCTGGAAGTGACATTTCGCGTTTACCCGGCCGGGTCGTTCGAGCCCCTTTTTGGGATCGAACGACCCGGCCATTTGTCGCTCGGTAGAGCTAAAAAATAAACACTATCGAGCGACGGTTCTTTAGTAACGAATTAAATCCATCGATCGATTCTGCACGTTTTGCCTGGTCAGGGCCTTGATCGGTTGAATCGATCCCCGATCGGCCCGCGCCAACGGCGCGAAGGCCCGGGTTAGCGTCCGTGCGGCGTTGATCTCCCGGGTCATACAGCCAATCGAACTACGGGCCAGGAGTCGATCATGAGTCCACGCACGACCGTTGCTAGGCGCAGGATCCAGCTGGGTGCTGCTCTCGGTGCGCTGTGCGTCGCGCTCTCCGGCTGCGGCACCGCGCCAGCGGCCCAGTCCGAGCGGCAGGTCATGGCCCGGGCCGACCTGGGCATGCAGGCACCGTCCAGCACCTTCACCGAATTCCCCACCGCACCGAAAGACCCTGCGCCGGACAGGGAAACGAGTGGCGTCGTCCTGCACGTCAAGCAGGACATCGCCCTGCACCACGATCCGGACGGCGCGGTGTTCGCCAAGCTGCCCGCATCGCAGCTGGAGAACCCGACCTGGGTACCGATCATCGCCGAACGCGGGCCGTGGGCGCAGGTGCTGCTCCCATCCCGTCCCAACGGGACTACCGGCTGGATCCGCACCGACGGCCCCGTCGAACGCGCCCGCACGCCCTACGTGGTGGACGTCGACATCGACGGGCGGCGCCTCGTAGTCCGCAAGGACGGCGCTCCCATCGGCGAATGGGTGGTCGGCGTCGGGGCGACGAAATCACCGACACCGCGCGGCCGGACCTACATCATGGCCGCGATCGAGGAGACGGTGACCAAGTTCAGCCCGATCATCCTCCCGCTGGGCACTCACTCCAACACCTACAGCACCTACGGCGGCGGCCCCGGCACGGTCGCGCTGCACGGCTGGCCGGACTCATCGGTGTTCGGCCAAGCCTCCAGCGACGGATGCATCCGCGTGCCAGCCGATGCGCTCCACCTGCTGACGACTCTGCCACTGGGCACTCTGGTCCACCTGCGGTAACCACCGAGGATGGAAATACCCCGAAGGACAACGAAAAGGGAGGGAGCTATGCGTAGAAGTGCTTGCCTCGCTGGCGCATTCATCGCTGGCGCGGGACTGCTGGCCGGAGGCGTTCCGGCGTTCGCCGACTCGGCGGACAACGACGGCATCAACGTGGGCGACGGCAACAACGTGAGCTTGGCGCCGACCCAGCTCTGCGGCAACAACGTCGCGGTGCTCGGCGCGGTCGTGTCGGCGCTTTCGCCGCAGGTCAACAACTGCGTCAACGCGCCTGTCGTGGACCACCCGAAGCAGGAACCCCCGTCGGAGAAGCCGCCGTCCTGGGGCGAAATCCCGCCGGTGGAGGGCGAGCTGCCCCCGGGTGACGGCGCTGTGCCTCCGCGCGACCCAGGTGACGGCGCTGTGCCTCCGGGCGACCCAGGTGACAGTGCGGTCCCGCCGGTACAGGGCACCACCCCGTCCAACTCGAACCTGCCCACCGCGCCGTCCCCGGACCCGGTGGCCGGGCACCACCCGGTCACGGGCTGATTGACGAACCCCCGCCACCTGAACGGGTACAACAATCCGCTCAGGCTGGCGGGGGTTCGAGATCACAACTAAATTCCGGAGCTGCGTAGATCACTACGTGCTCCACGTGGTCGTCCCGGCTCGGGCGACCACACCCCCTGCGGTGGTGTCCGGCGAAGTACTCCCCCTCTCTTCGCTGGACACCACCGTTTTTATGTCTATCTGTTGGTCTCGGGTGCGTGGCGGTGCCAGTGGCGGAACTTCAGCGCCCGCCTGGACTACGGGTGCCGGTCAAGCATCGCGGTAGCTGTTTACCGCGGGACATTTCACATGAAAGGACCAGGTTCGGCGCATTCGAGGAACCGAACGCGCCGAACCTGGGAACTGTCACTGCGTCAATCGGGTGAAAGATCCCGCAGCGGTGAGGAAGGTGTCGTTTTCTTCGGGGGTGCCGATCGTCACGCGGGCTCCTTCACCCGCGAAGGCCCGGACCACGACTCGGTTTTGGAGGCAGTGGTCGTTGAAGTCCGCAGTTCGGTCGGCCAGGGGGAGCCAGACGAAGTTCGCCTGGGTTTCCGGGACTTCGTAGCCGAGGGCGACCAGTTCTCGGTGCACGCGCTCGCGTTCTGCGGTGATGTTGGCGCAGCGCTTCTGGAGTTCGTCCTGGGCTTTCAGGGACGCGATCGCGGCCACCTGGGCAAGGGCGTTGACGCTGAAGGGGATGCAGACCTTGCGGAGGGCCTCGGCGACCTTCGGCGGGGCGATCGCGTAGCCGACTCGGAGGCCAGCCAGGCCGTAGGCCTTCGAGAAGGTGCGCGTCGAGGCCACGTTGGTTCGTTCTCCGGCGATCTCCACGCCGTCCGGGGCTTCCGGGTCGTTGACGAACTCGAAGTACGCCTCGTCGAGGACCACCAGGACCTCTTCCGGAACCCGGTCCAGGAACGCGTTGAGCTCCGCCTTGCGGAGCAGGGTGCCGGTCGGGTTGTTCGGGGTGCACACGAACATCAGGCGGGTGGCCGGGGTGATCGCGGCGAGCATCGCCTCCAGGTCGAGCGCGTGCTCACCGGTGAGCGGGACGCGGACCTGCTTGGCGCCGACGACCTGGGTGATGATCGGGTAGGCCTCGAACGAACGCCACGGGAAGATCACCTCGTCCTCGCTGGTGCAGGTGGCCTGCACCAGCTGCTCGCACAGCGCGACCGAACCGCAGCCGACGGCGATCCGCTCGGGCTCAACGCGGTAGTGCGCGGCCAGCGCTTCGGTCAGCCGGCCGACGCCCATGTCCGGGTACCGGTGCACCTCGGTGGCCGCCTGGTTGATGGCCGCCACCGCACTGGGCAGCGGGCCTTCGGAAACCTCGTTGCTGGCCAGCTTGATCGAACCGGGCACGGTGCGTCCCGCCACGTAAGCGGGCAGCTGATCGAGGTCGGCACGGGTGCGCACGCTCATCTACGACTCCTTCGAGGTCGGTCAGGCTGACGTTAACGCGCCGAGGCCCTCCGAAGCAGCCCTATATCCGATGCCGCGGCTCGACTCCGGTCAGTGCAACCCGCTGCCGCGTTTCGGTGATCTTGTGCAGAACCGGATGGTCCGACCGGATGACGGTGTTGACTCGTATTCACCTGGGCGTGATTACCTGCACGGCATGACCGAAACCCGGACCGAGACGCTCGCGCTCACCGACGGCACCGAACTCCGGCTCACCGTTGCCGAACCGGACAACGTGGTGCGCGGCGGGCTCGTCTTCCTGCACGAGGCCCGCGGGGTCACCGAGCGGGTGCGTCGGCTGAGCAGCGCCCTGGCGGAGGAGGGCTGGCTCACCGTCGTACCGCACCTGTACCACGACGACGACCCCGACCAGGTGCGGAAGCTGTCCGGCGAATCGATCCTGGACGACACGGACGCGTCCTTCCTGTGGCTCTCCGACCAGGGTGTTCCCGCGGATCGGCAGGGGATCATCGGGTTCGACATCGGCGGCTCCGCAGCGCTGGTGGTGGCCGCGAGCCGCACGCTGGGCGCGGCGGTGAGCGTCGGCGGACGCGGCATCCTCGAGCCGCTGACGGCAGAGCTGCCGCCGCTGGTGGAGATCGCGGGCGAGCTGTCCAGCCCGTGGCTCGGGCTGTACGGCGACGACGAGGGCGTTGAGGCCGGCGACGTGGACAAGCTCCGGGAGGTCGCGGACACGGCGTCGGCGGTGACCGACGTGGTCCGCTTCCCGGGCGCGGGACACCGCTTCGACCGCGACTCCGAAGCCGCAGTCGAGGCCTGGCGCCGAGCCCGAAACTGGCTCGACCACCACCTCCGCTGAGCCTGCCGAGGTGGTCAATTTCTCGCGAAATTGACACCCCAACCCCCGGCGCGCGGAAAAGGGCGGCTCAGTGGGGTTGTTGGGCGGTAGGTTTCGGGGTTACCAAGGGTGCATGGGGTTTAGGGCGCCTTCCCCGGAAGTGTTGTGGCGGCCGAGCAGTGAGCGGGTGGCCGCCAGTCGGATGGCGGCGTTTCGCGGGTGGCTGCGGTCCGAGCGGGGTGTTGACCTGGCCGGCTACCGGGCGCTGTGGGAGTGGTCGGTTTCGGATCTGCGCGGGTTCTGGGGCGCCGTCGCGGACTTCTTCGACGTCGCGTTCCACGAGCGCGCGGATCAGGTGCTGACCGCCGAGGTGATGCCGGGTGCGGAGTGGTTCCCGGGCGCGACGCTGAACTACGCCGAGCACGCGCTGCGCGGGGGAGAGGGCAAAGCAGACGACGACCTCGCGGTGATCTTCAAGCGCGAGGACGGGCGCACCGAGGAGATCACCTACGGCGAGCTGCGATCGCGCGTGGCGGCGGCTCGCGCGGCGCTGGTGGATCTGGGCGTCCGGACTGGTGATCGGGTTGCCGCGCTGGCGCCGAACTGCCCCGAGACGCTTGTGGCGTTCCTCGCCGCGGCGAGCCTGGGCGCCACCTGGTCGTCGTGCTCGCCCGACTTCGGCGTGCGTGCGGTGGCGGACCGGTTCGTGCAGATCGAACCGAAGGTGCTGATCGCCGTCGACGGCTACCGCTACGGCGGCCGCGCCTTCGACGTCCGTCCCACGGTCGATCAGCTGCGCGAGGCGATGCCGGCCGCCACGGTGCTGATCGACTACCTCGGCGAAGGCGCATCGCTGAAAGGCGTGCTGAGCTGGGACGACCTGCTCACGCAGCACCGCGGCGCGCCGCTGGAGTTCGACGCGGTGCCGTTCGACCACCCGCTGTGGGTGCTGTACTCCTCGGGCACCACCGGCCTGCCCAAGGGCATCGTGCACGGCCACGGCGGCATGGTCCTGGAGCACCTGAAGGCCATCGGTCTGCACTGCGACCTCGGGCCGGGCGACCGGTTCTTCTGGTTCACCACGACCGGCTGGATGATGTGGAACTTCCTGGTCGGTGGCCTGCTGAACGGCACCGCGCTGGTGCTGTTCGACGGCAGTCCCGGCCACCCGTCGCAGTCGGTGCTGTGGGAGCTGGCCGCGCGGACCCGGGTGAACTTCTTCGGCACCTCGGCGCCGTTCATCCAGAGCTGCCTCAAGCACGGCCTGCGCCCGAAGGACGACTTCGACCTCTCGACGCTGCGCGCGGTCGGCTCCACTGGAGCGCCGCTGAGCACCGACGGCTTCCGCTGGATCGTCGACGCGGTCGGCGAGGACGTGCAGATCGCCAGCATCTCCGGCGGCACCGACGTGTGCACCGCGTTCGTCGGGCCGTCCCCGGACGTGCCGGTGTGGCTGGGCGAGATCTCCTGCCCGATGCTCGGTGCCGCTGTGGCCGCCTACGACGAACACGGCGCGGAGCTGCACGAGGAGGTCGGCGAGCTGGTGCTGACCGAGCCGATGCCGACCATGCCGGTGTTCTTCTGGAACGACCCGGACGGCTCCCGGCTGCGCGAGGCCTACTTCGACGTTTTCCCCGGCGTCTGGCGGCACGGCGACTGGGTGCGGATCACCGACCGCGGCTCGCTGGTGATCTACGGCCGCAGCGACTCGACGCTCAACCGCGGCGGGGTCCGGATGGGCACCGCGGAGTTCTACCACGTGGTGGAGGGCTTCGAGCAGATCGCCGACTCGCTGGTGATCGACACCTCGGGCGCGGGCGAGACCGACGGCGAGCTCCTGTGCTTCCTGGTCCTGGCCGAGGGCGCGTCGCTGGCCGACGTCGAGCCGCAGCTCGCGGCCGCTCTGCGCAGCGAGTTGTCACCCCGGCACGTGCCGAACCGCTTCATCGTCGTGGACGAGGTGCCGCGGACTCTGAACGGTAAGAAGCTCGAGGTTCCGGTCAAGAAGATCCTCACGGGGACACCGCCGGAACGGGCGGTCAGTCGCGACGCTCTGGGCAACCCGGCGGCCCTGGATTCGTTCGTGCAGTTCAGGGGGCATCTGGATGATTAAGGGGACCCCCCTGAAAACCCCCTTGAGAGGGGTGTGTATATTTTTCTCCGGTGGCCGCGAAGAACGGACGCCGGGAGGCTTCGCCTAGTCTGGTCTATGGCGCCGCACTGCTAATGCGGTTGGGGGTTACGCCCCCTCCCGGGTTCAAATCCCGGAGCCTCCGCAGAGGTCTCCACCGTAAGGTGGGGGTCCACAATTGAACAAGCGCCCGTAGCTCAACGGATAGAGCATCTGACTACGGATCAGAAGGTTAGGGGTTCGAATCCCTTCGGGCGCACGTCTGGTCGAGACAGCAGGAACCCCCTCTAGCAGGGGGTTCCTTGCTTTCCGGGGTCTGGCGGAGGGTAGACCAGGACCGCCGCCAGGGCCCGTGTGCCAGTTAATGGCCAGTTTTCGGGTCCGGGTCCAGGTGGACCACGGAGTCGAGCACCTCGGCGCTGCGCCGCGACTCCAGCCCTCGGCCCATGTAGGTGTTGTAGGTGGTCCACGGGTTGGAGTGGCCCAACAGGTCGGCGATCTCCCGGGCGGTCATCCCCGCGTCGTCGAGCAGCGTGGCGAAGGTCTTGCGGAGTGTGTGGAAGGTCACCCACTCGTAGCCCGCGCGCTTCCGGAACGGCAGCCAGATCCGGTTCGTCAGGTTCTGGAAGTTCAGGTAGCCGCCCTTCGTGTTGGTGAAGATCGGCGACCCCGGGTCAACATCGCCGAGCTTGGCCTGGCGCTCCAGGAGCATCTCGACGCACCAGTCCGCCAGCGGAATGTCCCGGTCCGCCGTTTCGGACTTGCCCGAGTTGCGGACCGTGCCCCGGCCACGGGCCTGGATGATGTTGCCGGACATCCGCAGCTTCTTCGCCTCGGCGTCGAAGTCCTCCCAGTGGGCTCCGAGGGCTTCCCCAGCACGTTCGCCGGTCGCGGCGACGAAACGCACCAGGTCCGGCAGGTCCTTCTCCCCGGCCTGCTCGTCGGCGTCGAGCTTGCCGAGGAAGTCCCGCAGCTGAGCCGCGTCCATGGCACGGGGTTTCTTCCGCTTGGTCTTGGCCCGGCGCTCAGTCAGCTGGGCAATCTCGCGAACCGGGTTCTCTTCGATCGCGCCCTCCTGAATCGCGAAGACCATCACGCCGTTGATCACGGCCTTGACGTGCTTGGCCAGGCTCAGGCTGTTCGCCTTCAGCTTGTTCTGGCACAACGCGTTGACTACTGGCGCCTTGATCTCGAACAACCGCAGGTTGTCCAGGCTCTTGGCCACGTGGTTGCGGTAGGCGTCGGTGTAGGTGTCCAGCGAGCTGAAGGAGTAGATCCCGTTCTCCGCATCAGCCTGGAACTGGGCCAGCCACATCTCTGCGGCGGTACGGAAGTAGTCCTGCGAGGTCAGCCTCGCCCCGACGGACTGGGCCACGATGTTCTTGATGGCATCCCGTACAGCCTGCTTGGCCAGCTCCTTCGTCCGCGCCAGACGGCGGATATCCGTGTAGGTGCCATCGGTGCGCCGGTACTGGCAGCGCGCCTTGTACGAGCTCCCGACCTTCTTCACCTTGATCTCTCCGCTACTGCCAGGAGAGAGCGGCAGGCGTCCGCCCATCAGATCACCCCCTCAGCCTGGGCTTCGAACCACTGCTCGACGTCGTCAGGCTTGTAGCGGACGTACTTGCCGATCTTGCGGCCGGTCGGGCCGAAGCCACGGCTGCGCCACTGGTAGAGCGTGCCGACGGGGACGCCGAGGTAGGCCGAGACGTCTTGGATGCCCCACAGGTTGCGGATCATGGTCAGTCTTTCCGTTCGGTGGCGTAGCGGTGTTTGCGTGCTTGGCGGGTTCGTTCGGCGATGGCGGCGGCGAGTTCGCGTTCTTCGTCGGTGTGGTGGCCGACGGAGGTCATGTCCCAGTGGTTGACCACGGCGATGGTGTCGGCGGTGACGCCGAGTTCGGCGAGGTTCTGCTCGAAGCGCCAGGTCTGGCGGTCCTCGCGGAGCTGTTTGAACGTGGTCGAGTACGCACGGCTCTTGGATAGGAAGTGGCCGCGGAAGGCGAGCATGTGCGTCCAGCGCCGCAGGTTGAGTTCGGCGAGCGGTCCGGGGATCCAACCGCCGTTGGCGCAGGTAGCGCAGTGGTCGATCTCCGCGCAGTCGCAGCCGTCCGCCTGGTGCTCGCCGTTGGGGTGGCAGTCCGGGCAGACGGCCGGCGCTCCGAGGTCCCAGGCGGTGCGCATGATCTGTTTGTGGTGCTCGGTGGTGCGCAGGTACTCGATCTGCGTGCGGGAGCGGATCGGGCGGTCTGCGGCTTCGGACTTGCCGGTGCCCTTGGTGGCGTACTTGGCCACGTAGGAGGCGATCCGGTCATCGCTGATCGTGCCGTGGTCGTCTTCGAAGCGGTGCGCTTCAGCTGGGCGGATCGGGCGGATGTCGACCTGGTCGCCCCAAGCGAGTTCGAGCACCTGGCCGTCACCGAACATGGGGGTGGTCACGGTGGTGTCGGCGTGAGCGGCTTGGACGGCGGCGGCCAGGAGCTCGGCCGTGCCCCACGGCGGGGTGGTGTCCACAGCACCGTTCGGGCCGTCGAGGCGGATCACGGCGTGGAAGTGGATGGTGCCGCGTTTCTGGAACTCGGCGACCTTGGCGTAGCTCAGCCGGGCGTGGTCCTTGAAGTCGCGGGTGGTGATCCCGGCCGCGCGAGCGAGGTGGCGGCGGAGCTTGGTCGTGAAGACGTTCCACAGCTTCCCGGAGTGGGCCTGCCACAGGACATGGCCGGTGTAGTCGTAGCCGTCGGGGTCGAGTGGCTGGCCGATCTTCGGGTCGTGTTCGTGGTGGTAGGTGCCGCAGCGGCACGGGGCGTGCTTCCCGGAGGTGGTGGTGCGGCGGTTGTGCACCGGCCCGAAGCTGGGCGCGGTCAGGGTCACGAACAGACGCGGTTTGTCGGCCACAGAAGTGGGGACGCCCTTGGAGCCACCGGACAGGCCTGCTCGCATGAGGTGGAAGGCGTCGGCGGCGTAGCGATCACTGCAGGCTGGGCAGACGCTCTCACGGCGGTTTCCGCACGGGGACATGATGTGGCCGCTGGTCTGCGCGGGGCGCCCGTCAGGGCGGGTGAGGACGTCGCCGGTGGTCTTGTCGGTGATCTGCCACTGCCCGGACAGGCGGACCGGGTGCAGGCAGCCGTAGACGTTCTCGACCTTCGCGCGCCAGTCGCGGTAGTCAGGGGATTGGATGCGCCGCTTGAGGCGGTCGACGTCCGGGAGCGTGGGCAACACCATGGGCGGTGACCTTTCGAGGGACAGGGCCCGGCGGGCATCACCACCAGGTCCATCACCCCGCGCGGTCATACCCGCCGAGCGTGGTTGTGCAGTGGTTCGTATTCAGTTGTGCCACAACGATTTTCAGGCAGCGATGGCGTGTCCGTTGTGGATGCGGATCTCGTCGACGATCCGTTCGGCCATCTGTTCCGGAATCTTCGTGACCGCACGAACATCAGCCGCGGTGAACTCCCGGCCCTGCTCGACGGCGTCGGTGTAGGCGGTGCGCACCTTGCCCGCCAGTTCACCCGGCAGCAGATTCAGCGTTCGACTCGACACCTCAGCCACCGTGCTCGGAGCCGGAGCCGGAGCCGGAGCCGGAGCCGGAGCCGGAGCCGGAGCCGGAGCCGGAGGTACTGGTGCGACGGCCACCGGTTCAGGTTCGGGAACCGGGGCGACCGGATCAGGTTCCGGCGAGGTGGTGGCCGGCTGTTCCGCGACGGCCGGGAATTCGGCGTCCTGGTCCTGGTCGGCGGCTTCGTAGATCAGCAACATGACCTCGCGTTGCCGGGCCTGAATGACCGGGATGATCTCAGCGATGCCGTAGACGATGACCGGGATGATTGCGTGCACCGCCGCCGACCCGAGGTTGAACTCCTCGAACTTCAGTCGCACCAGCGGTGTGATCTGCGGGATCACGTTCATGGCCAGCGTCGAGGCCAGCAGGACCTGCTTGAGACGGGACCACCACTCGTGATCCGGATCGCAGCCGTAGGACAGGATCGTGGCCTCGAAGTTCAGGATCACGATCAGCAGCCCGGCGAACATCGGTTCCACCGTCCAGGCCGCCCACCACAACGGGTCTGCCGTGGTCGCATCCCCGGCCAGGAACTTCTGGACACCGGCCGTGGTGAACACCAGCCCGAGCGAGAGGAAGAACCACAACCCGATCAGGGTCCGTCGGCCTTGCCGCTCCAGCTCCACCGCCCGCAGATCCGGATCCCGGACCAGGCCCCGCAGTTCCCGAGCCTCCGCGATCCGATCACCGAGCTTGCGGACCCGCCAGGTCTTACCCACCTCCTCGGGGTCGGCGTTCTGCTTGTGCTTGCGACGCAGGCCCACGGTCGTTTCCTTCCTACTCGCTACCGAATGGGTTGGTCATCGCAGCCAGAGACGAGCCACGTCGTCAGCGGCATCGCTCAGCCGCATAAGCGCCGTGAATTTCGCTTCCACCCGCTGCCATTCCGGGGCGTCGTGCAGCTCGATGCCCAGAACAACCTCGGGCTCTCCGCCCACGCCGAGACGTTCCTTCTCCTGCCTGACCCGCGTCAGGTACCACTTGAGGCCTGCGACAGTGGCCTTCTCGACGGCGTCCCACGCCTGGTCAACCGCCTCGATGGCGGCAGCTCGCTGCTGTTCCAGCTTCTGGCTCATCTTCAGCTCCCTTCTTCGTTGACGCTTACTCGCTGCTGGGCTTGAACAGCCAGAACAAGCCCCGGACGACCAGGACCAGGCCGATGCCGATCCCGAAGGCGATGCCGGGGCTGATCAACGTCCACACCAGCGCCAGACCGCCCGCGACGATCACCAGCAGCAGCAGGATCGTCAACACGCTCTTGCCAGTGACCTCGAAATGAATGTGCTGCACTCTCGAATTTCCTTTCTCTAGAGCGGATATCCGCGCTTACGCATGGCTTCGTCGCGCAGTTCGTCGACCGCCTCCAAGATCTCGGGGGCGTCGATGATCAGCTGCTGGAAATCTTCGCGACTGATCACCGCCGACATGACGTGCTCACCGTCGCGACCCAGCTCAGTCACCGAGATCTCCACACCTCGCCGACAGTGGCTGATCTCCACCAGCCGGTTACCGAAAGCGCTGTAGAAGTGGTTCATGTCCTTCTTCATGACCGTCCTTTCAGGACCTCACGCCGCCACAGCGACGCGGCCGGTGTTCTGGCGAGTGGTGTGCTTGTCGCCGTACATGCGGTCATCGGCGGAGGCCAGCAGCGTGGTCAGCTGGGCCTTGGCGGCAGGGGAGGTCATCACGCCCAACGCCAGGCCGACCTCGACCGGCTGGCCGTCGATTTCAGTGATGGTCGACACCGCGGTTTGGAACTCCCGCACACGGTGTTCGGCCTGCTCCGGGGTCTCGACGTTCGGCAGGAGCAGCGCGAACTCGTCGCCGTGCAGCCGGACCGGGACCTCACCGCGGTTAGCGGTGATCCGCAGCATCGCGGCAACCTGGATGAGGACCTGGTCGCCGAAGCGGTGCCCGTGCACGTCGTTGAAGGTCTTGAAGCCGTTCATGTCGCCGACCGCCACGCCGACCAGGCCCCGGCCGCGCCGCATCGCCCGGTTGAACGCCGACACCAGCGCCGCACGGTTGCCCAGCCCGGTCAGCGGGTCGGTGCGGGACTGCCGGAACAGCCGGTACGCGCAGGTCCCGGCCGCCACACTCGTCATGCTGGTGACACCCAGCGCCATCTTTGCCAACATGGGTCTTGCCTCCAATGCGAGGTAAGGCCCGCCCGGGAATCTCTTGCCGGAGGCCGGGCGGGCCACTTGAACAGGGAAAAGGGTCAGGCGCTCTCTTCATCGTCGCCTTCGAAGTAATTGATCTCGTCGACCTCGTTGCTGTCCTGGTCGTAGTCGTCGACCTCGTGGGCTTCGAAGTCGAAGTTGTAGATGTCTGCCGGCTGTTCGTGCTCCGGGATCGCATCGAGGTCGATGGGCTCGCTGCGGAGGTCGGTCACCGTGCCCACGGTGGTACAGAACTCCACGAGTTCGGTGACGTCCTCGTCACGGGTGTAGGGAGCCCGGACCCGCAGGGGTTCACGGCGGCCGTCGCGCTTGGCGTAGGCAACACCGGCGAGAATCTCGGGGATCTTGTCGGCGAACGCACCCATGTCCCTCATGCCCTCACCCAGGCACATGTCCACATACGAAGCGGAGTCCAGGCGCAGGGCGATCTTGGTGGGGAACAGTCCTCGCATCGGGACGTTTTCCTTGGTCGGCTCCTGAGTCGCGGCGACGATCCGGCCGCCGACAGAGCGGTACTGCGTCAGGCCCTTGGAGATCAGCGGCTCGAACGGGACCGTGACCGCCTTGCCTCCGTAGGAGGTCATCGCGGCCAGCTCATCGCAGACCAGCAGCTCCAACGGCGTTTCCCGCGACGGGGTGAACTTCCGGACGCCCGCACGGCCCAGCTCCAGCTTCCGGTCGTCAAGGGTCGCGACGTAGGTCTGCATCAGCTTGAGACCGTCCACGTCGTTGTCGGCGAAGGCATGGAACATCTCCCGGCCCATGCCGAACTCCTGGCCGCCCTTGGGGTCGATCACCCACAGCCGCACCAGCCCGGCGCGGATCAGCGGAGCCAGCGCCCGCAGCAGTGCCCACAACCACGAACCCTTGCCCGCACCTGTCGCGCCACCGAGCAGCACATGTAGGTCGCGTTCCAGGAGATTCAGGGTGAACTCCCGGCCGTACTCGTCGCGGCCGATCACCAGCTTCGTCAGGTCAACCTCGGTGGTCGACTCCGCCAGCGCCGGAAGCGGGATCAGCATCTCGTCGAACGGTTCGCACCGCTGGAAGTCCAGCGCGAGCTTGCCGGGCTTGACCAGCCGCACGTTGGTCGAGCGCGCCCGAAACGCGTTCGCCAACCGGCCGATGGCTTTCTCGAAGTCCTCCGGTTCCTGTCCTTTGGCCATCCGAACGGTCACCATGTCCCACGACCACGTGCTCTTGACCCTCGTCACGCGCGGCATCAGCGTGTTGCCCTTGTGATCGGTCAGGGTCAAGTTGCAGGCGGTCATGATCCGAAGCCATTGGCGTTGGTAGGTCCACCAGCGTCTCCACCACGCCCGCAGCAGGCGACCAGCGAAACGGTCGAAGGTCGGCCGGTCCAGCAGCCGCCAGGAGATCCCTGCCAGCACTGCGATCCCCACGGCCCACACCATCGTGTTCAGGCCGAACCAGAACACCGCCGCCGACGTCGCGACCGCCGAGCTCGACGTCCGGGGGTGGCCGGCCACCGTCCGGATCCCCCATCGAATCGGGGAGGTGTTCTCCGTGCCCACCAGCGTGTTCCGCATTGCCGTTCACCTTTCATGCGAGCAAAAAGAAACCGGGGCACCCAACCCCATTGAGAGGTTCGGTGCCCCGGCCGAGCAGTCGCCAGATTCAGCTCCGGCGCTGGGTCATCTCCATCTTCGCGACCAAGTCGCCGACGGCGTTGCGCGTCTTGTTCAGCGGCTCGCCCAATCCCTTGGGCACACCGAACTTCCTCAACGTCTCGACCAGCGACAGCATCGACGCGTCGATGCGCTTGACCCGGTTGTGCACCTCATCACCGAATGCCATTACTTCTTCACGTATCCCTTCGCCACGTTCTGACCGCCCTTTGCAGCGATCCCGTCCCGAACCCCGTACAACGTCTGGCGGGCCGCGTCCGCCAGCTCCGTGATCTCGTCGAAGTCCTTCTTCTGCATCACGTTCGGCTCCAACAGCCGGACCGCGACGAGCTCCCTGTGCAACACGTCGAGGTGTTCCCCGATCTTCTTCAGCCGGTTCACAGCGGGCGTGTTCCTCCGCGCCCCGACCGGCAAATTCACCTCAGCCATAAAACTCAACCTCTCCAATCAGCTTGTAACTATCCATGGAAATGTTCGGGTCCGGGGGAAACCATGGCGGGTCCTCGGCAGCCCGGGCCCGCAGCTCCTCGTCACTCATCTGGTTCTCGTTGCTCACTTGCCCTGCCCTTCCGTCGAATCTCCGATGCATCCCGAGTCGCCGTGGAACCCGAAACCGCCCATCACTGATCACCGCCCTTCGGGTGAGCGAAGTGGTGCAGCGCCTCCTGAAGCCGCATCAGCTGCCCGCTCGTGTAGTTCTCCAGCGCCGGAAAACCGTGGCTTTCCAACGCCTTCCCGACGTCGTAGAGCATTCCGATCGTGAAACGCGGATCACGCCCCTGGCCGGAAACCTTCGCGCCCCGGATAGATCCGTTCGCAACCACCGTGCAGATCACCGCCCATCACCGCCACGAGAATTTCGAGCAGTGCACATCCTGCGAGTGCGAGTAGCGCCACGGGTCGACGTGGCACGCCGGGCAGTACTGCAAACCCAAAGACAACATCCGAAACCGTCCTTTCCTAATGGAGTCCATCAAGACCCCCGGAATGCCCAGGGAAATCCCAGGTGGCCGGGGGTCAACATGGCCTCCCCGACGCGACGAATGCGCGCCGAAAAAGGCATAGCTCGGCCCACTATGTATTTCTCAAACAACAAGCCAGAATTGGCGAGAGGAAGAATTCGGAAGTGCGGGGCTAACTCATCCCGCGTTCGCGGGCATCACGCCGAGAGCCTTCAGTGTGACGCCCTGGGCCCCGTTGTCGAGAACGAACTGGGAGAGGCGCGGCTGGTGTAGCGCGACGAGCTCGCCCTCCTCGATCTTGTCCTGCGGCTCCGTTTCCAGGGTCACCTTCATCTCGAAGCCCTTCGGAGCGCGCTTACCCTCCTCCGTCGGGATCGACTTCATGAAGATCGACATCTCGTACAGCGGCGCGCCGTCCTGGCTGGTGGCGATCTCCTGCTTACCCGTGTCGCGGTTCTTGTACATCTTCACCACCGGCTCCTCGACGACCCGCACCTTGTAGCCCTCCAGCACGACCGGAACGTTCTTCAGCATTCTTGACCTCCATGGTTGTTGGTCGGAAGCCCGACCTCGTTGCCGTCTGGAACAGAATCTAACAGCTCGGATCAGGTGGAGTCAACTGAAACATCGGTATCACTAGCAACTTCGCTCCTGACCAGGGGGAACTTGGTTCAGCTGGCCGCCTCTGTTACCATCTGAATCGTGACTGATACAGGGAGGCATGCGTAGTGATGGCATCGGAGGATCAACAAGGGCTGCAGCACGGCACGAGCGTGCTAGTCATCGCGCGAAACATCCGAAACAAGATCGAGGCAGGGGAGCTGGTCCATGAACAGCAGCTCCCGAGCACGCGCGAGCTGGCTAAGGAGTGGGGCACCAGCGTCGCAACGATCAACCGTGCGATGGGAGTGCTTGCAGACGAAGGGCTCGTACTCAACCGAGCGCGATCAAGCCGGATCGTGAACTACCCGTCATCAGCTGGCCGGCCTGCGGAGCAATCAGTATCGCCGCACGTCATCATGGTTGGCGGATACGCTGGATCAGGTAAGACCGAACTCGGCCGGGTGCTGGCCCGGAGGGCTGGTTGGCCAATGCTCGACAAGGACACCACGACGCGGGCGGTCGTTGAAGCCGCCCTTGAGATGCTCGGCAAGTCGCCGCACGATCGTGAGTCCGATGTCTACCTGAACACGATCCGCCCCGCCGAGTACGAGGCCCTGGCAGCTGCCATGACCGAGAACCTGATGTGCGGAAACTCGGCCATTGTCACCGCTCCATTCATCAGGGAGCTCTCCGATCGTGCTTGGTGTGAACGAACGTCCGCGACCGTCGAGAGCATGGGGGCACAGCTTCATGTGGTGTGGGTTCGTTGCGATGCGGACTCGATGCGCGCGTACCTCAAGCAGCGCGGTGCCGCGCGAGACGCGACGAAGCTTGCCAACTGGACTTCGTACCTGGACGCGATCGATCTTGATTTCACGCCCGCCATCGAACATGGCGTGATCGAAAACTCAGTCGGCTCGCGTCCGCTTCAACAGCAGGCTGCCGAGTTGCTGCAAAGGATCGAATCATGAGCAGTGCGATCGTTCTTTACGGCCCTCCAGCGGCGGGCAAGGACACCGTGAACGACGCTCTCTCGCGGATCGACACCAGGTACGAGCACTTTCGACGCCTCAAGTGCGGTTCCGGTCGCTCGGCCGGATATCGGATGATCAGTACGGCGCAGCTCGACGAACTTCGCGAGCAACCTGGGGAAGTGCTCTGGGAAAACAGGCGGTACTCATCGACATACGTAGTCGATCGATCAGAGCTCCTGGTGATCATCGGCAAGGGCTCGGTGCCGGTGATTCATCTAGGCCAGGTCGAAGCAGTGGAGGCCATGACATCCGCCATGCCTGATGTCGCGTGGCTGGTTGTCGAGCTGTGGTGCTCTCGGGGCGTCGCCGCCAGGCGCATCGAGGAACGTGGCACAGGTGATACCGCCGAACGGCTCGCGGCCTTTGATGCCACGGAACGCCTCGAACGCGCGGACCTCTCGGTCAGAACCGACCAGATCGAACCCGACGCCGCTGCAAGGCGAATCGCTCAAGCAGCACAGAACGTCCTGTCTTGATGGAGTGCTGAGACGATGCTTCCTGTTGCCCTCCCGGCCCCGACTTTCCGGCTGCAGAGCGGTGTTCTCGACCGAAACGCCACTGAACAATACGCGGTGCTGGTCGGGTCAACCTGGATAAGGCAGGTCATCATTGCTGGTCCTATGGGGTTCGGTGAACGAGCCACCCAAGCGGAGCGTTTGCAGCTTCTCGATCTATGGGCAGACAACGTTGACCGATCTGGGCTCGTCAGCGCTTGTTGGAACCCCGAGGACACGAGCGCGGCACTTCGGCGAGGTATCCGGCCGCTGGTGATGCTGCGAGCCTCCACCGCCGACGAGCTTCTTACCCAGATGGCGACCCTGCCTCGCAACGCGATTGCGTACGCCAACCCCCGGTACAGCAGGGTCGTGCTTACCGCGGAGCTTGCTGCGAAGGCGCGTCGCCGGGGTGTGATGCCGACAGCCGTCAAACTGTCCAAGGTAACAGCGGCGCAGATTGCACAGATCCGCGCGGAGGCAGGGCCAGAGCTCGAAATCATTCACGGCTCGTCGCGAGACATCACCGGAAGTATCACGGCCGGGGCCAACAGCGTCGTAGCGCCGCCACTCGCCAGCCTGCCGGATCCTTGGCCACAGCCCTCCGGCAGCGACGTGCAGCGCTGCGTTGATCGCATCCAGCTCGAACTGGATACACGTGCCAGTCACGTCGAGCGAGTCGAGATGATCACTCGCTTAGCTTCGTCCCGCCTTCTGGGCTGTGGCTGAAAGCCTCTTTCGCTTGCTCATTGCTCAGAGGCGTCTATGACTACAGGCTGCCCCTCATCTGCCCGAAGTTGCGTGGCCAGAGCAGTCAACTGCTCGGCAAGCGAGTGGCGCTGCTCGCGCGTGTATCGCCCAGCGCCGAGAGCGAACGCGGCCTCATCGAGTTCCCACTGGGCGGCACGTAGAAGCACCGCTAGCACCCCGTTACCGCTTGACATAACCGGTCCCAAAACTGGACATTAGACTCATCTGGCTTGACTGACTATCTTGACTCAAGGAGCTCAACGGTAACATTGGGAAGGAAGGTTTGGCCTGAAGTTCGTAGCTTCGGGTCATGCCTAGTTCCGCGCGCCTCATCACCAGCTCGGAAGTGGCGCGCGAACTTGGGGTAGCGCGTCAAACGGTCAATCGCTGGGTGCGGGAAGGCGTTATTACCCCGACCATCGTTACTGCTGGTCGACAAGGTCGGTTTGACATCGAGGAAGTTAAACGCCAGCTGCGCGAGCACGGGCAGCGCCAGCGCGAGCAAGACGACGCTTGACGCTACGGCTGGAGCGTGGAGGCTGGAACGCGGTTCGGGCGGATCACGGAGAAATGACGGCGATCGTGGGTGGCCAAGCGCTGTTCTAGTTGCCGAACCACTGCACGAGCAGTAGGTGGACTTCCCGCTGTTCTTCGAGGATGAGGTAGAGCACGTGGCCTGCGTGGCTGTACCCGAAATCCCAGCGCCGTACGGGGCCAGTGGGATTAGCGCCGTTCACCGGGAACCCGTTCCAGGGCGCGAGCCGCAGAACGTCCAACGCCTCAGCGTAGGCAGTCAGGGCATGGCCTGGCAGCGCGGCGACTTGATCATTGACCGACTCGTCGGGAACGAGCTCGTACACCTACCGGCCCAACCGCCGACGAAGGGTCTCCTGCATGACATCGAGCGGTACCGCATCAGGGTTCTTGCCGGTCCGGAGGATCTGCTCAGCCTTGGCCAAGACTCGCGTGTAGGTCCCCGGCGCTACTTGTTCGGTATGCGCGTAGTGCTGCCACTTCCGGAGCAGACCAAAGACCTCGGTGAGGTCGTGAGAGCGCTTCGCACGGTCGAGGACCAGTTCCCACTCCGCATCGAACTCGGAGGCCGCTTGCGGGGTCAGGCACGCCCGGATACTCGCAGCGTCCGCAGGCGGCGGAGCCGGAGTGCTGTTCGGAACAGGATTCGGGGCGGCCACCTGGCTAGCATAGCCGTCCGCGTCAACCAGCAGCCCGCGTCAGCGTGACCAGGCCGCAGTCCGCGTGTGTCTAAACTTTCTCTACTTCATCAAGGGCGGCCCCTGCGGGGCCGCCTGCCTGCTGTATGCGAGCCCAACCACGGCCGCCGCCCCGCTGTCTGCGAGCCCGGTCCAGCCGACCGCCGGCCGGGCGTGCGGCTGGCGCCGGTCCCGGCAGGCGGTCGGCGGACCGGCCGCGAGCGGTGGGGCGGCGGCCGCGGTTGAGCGCGAGCGGAAGGCAGGCGACCCCGCAGGAGCCGCAGAAGTGAAGTCCTTGAGTCCAGATGTCCCGACTGCACGGGGTCGACTGGGCGAGCCGTTGAAGTACGGTGCTGGGCGCGTCGCGGAGCTGGGCGCCTTGCCGCTCCAGTCGACCTCGGAGTGGCGCGTGCCGAACGGGGTTGCCTGGTTGTGGTCCCGATCCAGATTGCCAATTAATGGCCAGTAATCATCCGCAACCAATGGCAAACGTCGTCATGCAAGGCGAAACTGGTTGGGATCGTCAATGCAGGTAACCAAAGGTGTTGGCAGACAACGAAAACTGTCGTCTACTGTGGAAACGGGATCAGAAGGTTAGGGGTTCGAATCCCTTCGGGCGCACGTCTGGTCGAGACAGCGCGAACCCCCTCTAGCAGGGGGTTCGCTGCTTTTCAGGGCCCGTGACGAGGCGGTCGGCCCTGCCCGTCAGGCCCGGGTTGCCAATTAATCGCCAACTTTCCATCCGGGGTGAGGCGAACCACAGAGTCGAGCACCTCAGCGCTGCGCCGGGACTCCTGGCCCCGGCCCATGTAGGTGTTCATATACCCACTGGGGGTATGCGGCAAGGCTGTTCGCGAGTCGGATCAGGACGGCCAGGCGGGATCGCGGCCGATGAAGGCCATCAGCTCGTCCCACGCGGAGGCTCCGTCGGAGACGGGCACGGCGGGGCCGAACTGCCCGCTGTCGCGCAGCAGCTGCTCAATCTGCTTCATGCCCTCCAGCGCGGCGCGGCAACGTTCCTCGCCCAGGTCTGGCTCGCGGCCGAGGGTCTTGGCGACGCCGCGTCCAGTCGTCGGCCGCCTCGACGAGTTCGGTGAACCGGGCGGCGTCGTGCGCGTGCTGCTGTGCCGGTCCCATCTCAGGCTTCCTTCGCGAGCAGTTCGTCGAGCTTCTCGTAGCCCTCCCGGACCCCGACGTCCATGCCGCTGGCCAGCATTCCGTCGCGGGTCTCGAAGTCCTGCACCACGCTCAGCGTCCGCAGCCGGGTGCGCCCGTCGTCGAGCGCCTCGAAGGTCAGCGTCTCCAGCGCGACCACGTCGGGCAGGCCTTCGTAGGTGAAGGTCCACACGATCCGCTCCTGCGGCCGCACCTCGTGGAAGCTGCCGTGGAAGGCGGCGATCTCCTCGCCGTCGCGATCGCTGGCGAAGGCCCACTCGCCGCCGGTGCGCGCGTCCCACTTGGTGACCCGCGTGGTCAGCGAGCGCGGCCCGACCCACTGCGCGTAGAGCTCGGGGTCGACGTGGGCGCGGTACACGTGCTCGGGCGTCGCGTTGAACTCCCGGATGATCTCGATCGTCGGGACCTTCTCGTCCGCCACGATCTCGGTCTCGTGCTTGGTCATGATGCGTCCTCCGCGCGTTCGGATTTCCGGTTCTCGTCGGTCATGTGTTCCAGCAGGGCGTCGAGACGCTGGTAGCGCTCCTCGGCTTCCCGGCGATAGCGCTCGATCCACTTGGACATCAGGTCGAACACCTCCGCGTCCAGGTGGACCGGTCGGCGTTGGGCGTCCCTGCTGCGGGTCACCAGGCCGGCCTCCTCGAGCACCTTCACGTGCTTGGAGATCGCCTGGAAGCTCACGTCGTAGGGCTCGGCGAGCTCGCCCACGGTCGCGTCCGCGCCGGCCAGCCGGGCCACCAGCTCGCGCCGGGTCGGGTCGGCCAACGCCGCGAACGCCCGGTTGAGCTGCTCAGTGCTCTCGTCCACCAGTCTTCCTCAACTAGTCGGTTGAATAAGAAGGTAAGCCCGTGCCGCGCCGTAGTCAACCGGTCGGTTGAAGAAGGTGGTGCCGAGCGGGCGCGGTGGGCGGGGGCAGAATGCCTGTCGGTTGTCCGCGATGGGGAGGTTCTCGATGGCCAGTGGCGATGACATGGACCGCGCGATCCGCGCGCTGCGCACGGGTGCGGCGCTGCCCGCGGAATCCTCCGGGCTGCTCGCCGACCTCATCGAGGCCCACGTCAACGCCGAGGTGGGCACGACCCCGCCCGGAGGTTGGCTGATGGCCGACATGGCGGCGCTCGACCTGGCCCGCGAAGCGCTGGAAGGGCGCATGGCGGCGCCCGAGGACCTGAAGCGATTGATCGCGATGCTGCGCGAAGGAACGCCGCTGCAGCCCGAGCTCTCGCCGAAACTGGCGGCACTGCTGGAGAAGCACCAGCAGCTGGAGTGGCCGGAGGAAACCTCGAAGGCCTGGCAGGGCGTCCGCGAAGGCGCCCAAGCCGTCGCCGCCGCCGTCGTGCAGTCGATGGGCTAGATCGCCGGCGAGGGAATTCGGGCTCTGATCACCGTTGCCAGCGGGGCTGCCATCGCGCAGAGGCCCACTGTGCTGATCCAGACCTCGTCGTAGGAGCCGAGCAGGTCGCGGGCCATCCCGCCGCCAAGCGCGACCAGCTCGGTGCCCACCTGGTGGGCCGCGCTCACCCAGCCGAAGAGTCCACCGGGCGGGCGCGCGCTTGGGCGTTGGAGCACCTGGATCGGCCGCTGGCGCTGCGTGAGCTGGCCGGACAGGAGGCGATGAGCGTGCGGACGTTCACCTGGAGGTTCCGGGACGGCCGCCTCGCTGCGCCAGCATCTGCAGGCTGCGCTTGGGGTTTCGCCCAGTGCGTATCGCAGCACCTTCCGCGGGGCTGAAGAGCTCGTGACCCGTTGAGCTCTTGCCCGGTGTTGTTCGCCGGGTGATGATCGGCCGGTCGGAGCTCGTGGACGAATGGTCCTTTGTGGATGGTCTGGAGGCTGCTCGTGGTGGATCGGCTGGCGAACCTCTTCCGGCTCGATGGGCGCAAGGCCGTGGTGGTCGGCGGCGGCAGCGGTCTGGGCCGCGCCAGCGCCGTGGGCCTGGCCGAATTCGGCGCTCAGGTGGTCATCGCGGACGTGGACACCGATGGTGCTACGGAGACCGCGGAGTCGATCCGGCAGCTCGGGCACGAGGCGAGCTGGCGCGAGTTGGACGTGCGCGACGGTGCGGGGATCCGGGAGCTCGCCTCGGCCGAATCCGACGCTGAAGTGCTGGTGGTGACGCCCGGCATCAACGTCCGCAAGCGCCTGGCGGACACCGCGGACGAGGAGTTCGACCGGGTCGTCGACGTCAACCTGAAGGGCACCTACCGGCTGCTGCGCGACTTCGGCGCGCGGATGGCCGAGCACGGGCGGGGCAGCATCATCACCTTCGCCAGCTTCCGGGCGGAGGTCGTCGAACCCGGCCAGGGCATCTACGCCGCGACGAAGGCCGGTGTGGTGCAGCTTTCCCGCGCGCTGGCGGCGGAACTGGGGCCGAAGGGCGTGCGGGTCAACGCCATCGCGCCCGGCCCGTTCGAGACACCGCTGACCGAGCAGATCAAGTCCGACGAAGCCTGGTACGGCGCGTACGCGCGCAAAACCGCGTTGGGCCGCTGGGCCAAGGCGAACGAGATCACCGGCGCCGTGGTCTACCTGGCTTCCGACGCCGCGTCCTACGTGACCGGCAGCCTCCAACTGGTCGAAGGCGGCTGGACGGCCATCGACGGCCGCTTCGACCCCGGCGTCTGACCCCATCGCCGTCGTCCGACCCGTCGAGCAGCCCGTGACGTCCGTCCAGGACCACAGTTTCAATTGAAACTGTAAATCCCACCCACGACGGATCACAGTTTCAATTGAAACTGTAATTCCGGAGCCCGGAGCGGACACCTGGGGCAGGCCGGGGGAGGGGACCCTGTGGACAAGCGCCCTGGTTGTGGGGGACTTCCGCAATTTCCATGGAAATCGGACGTCTGATTTCCATGGAAATTGCGGAAGTCGGGACGGGACCGCTGCGGTCAGGGCTTCTCGACCTCGGCTGGGAGGCCGTTGGTGATGCGGACGAGCTCGTCGAAGGTCGTGGGGAACATGGCGTGCTTGGTGCCCGCTCCTGCCCAGACCACGGGGTGGTCGGCGAGCATCTGGTCCACGACCGTGCGGATCTGTTGGGGGTGGCCGACCGGGCCGACTCCACCGACCGGCTGGCCGGTGGCCTCCTGCACGAATTCCGGGGTGGCGCGGCGGATCTTGCCCACGCCGAGGAGTCGCGCGACGTGCTTGGTGTCCACCCGGTGCGCGCCGCTGGCGATGATCAGCAGCGGCTCGTCGTCGGCGGTGAAGACGAGGCTGTTGGCGATCGCGCCGACCTCGCAGCCGAGCTGTTCGGCGGCCGCGGCGGCGGTCGGCACCTCGGTGGTGAACTCGACGACCTGACCGGGCACGTCCAGCCCGCGCAGGCAGGCGGAGAAGGTGTCGGTGGCATTGCTCATGCCGCGCAGAATCCCCCAGACGGAGCCGCCGGAACAAGCCGATTACCCCGCGCGTCCGCCGATCACCGGCTCGGCGTTCCTCGGGGATCACCCGGTCGGGTAGGCGCCTGATTTCGCATCAGGGACCCCCTGCTGGCATCCCTGGGTGAAAACTGTTGCGATACAAGGTGATTCGCTGCGCGCGTCAGCCTGTCCCCGAGGTGTCCCGGGGGTGGTCACTCACTGTTGCCTGTGATCTGAGACACGGCTGTTAACGTCGCCCGAGGCTCGATCGAAATCCCGGGTGCGGCCCCGTTGTGGTCGTTGTTCCACCTGACACCGAGAACGGGTCTGGTCTTCTTGGCCGTCCGCAGTTGCAGGGTCATCCCCAACCGAACACATCGCACCGCTGACCCCGTCATGCCCTGACGAGGTCGCGGCTCCCTCAGCTCCACGCGATCGACCCCCGGGTCGTCGTGCGATTCGTGCTGCCCTGCCCACCCCGTCATCCCGAGGGACGCCAATGCAATTCCGGCTCTTGGTGCTCGCCGTCGGCACCTTCGTCATCAACACCGGGTCGTACCTGGTCGCCGGGGTGCTCCCGGCCATCGCCGCGCACGTCGGAGTGCCGGTCACGACCGCCGGCCAGCTGGTCACCGTGCACGCCCTCACCTATGCCATCAGCGCCCCCGTTCTGTCCACTGTGGCCGGAAAGTGGGAGCGCCGGAAGCTGCTGTGGCTGTCGCTGGGACTGTTCGTGGTGGGCAACATCGCCACCGCGCTCGCACCGGACTTCAGCACCCTCACCGCCGCGCGCGTGGTGGGCGCGCTGGGCGCGAGCCTGTTCACCCCGACCGCGGTGGTGATCGCCGCCGACCTCGTGTCGCTGGACCGCCGCGGCCGCGCGGTGTCGATGGTGCTCGCCGGGCTGACCCTGGCCACGGTGATCGGCGTGCCGCTGGGCGTGCTGCTGGAGGGATCCCTCGGCTACCAGGCGCTGTTCTGGATGATCGCGGGGCTCGGCGTGCTGGCCTCGGCCGCGCTGCTGGTGCTGCCGCCGGTTCCGGCACCGCCGGCGATGCGGGTCCGCGAGCGGGTGTCGGTGCTGCGCAACAAGGCCGTCGGGTGGGTGCTGGTGGTCTCGATGCTCGCCTCCCTCGCCGACTTCGCCGCTTACACCTACGCCTCGCCGATGCTGTCCGCGCTGACCGGCGCGGGTGCGGGAACGCTCGGCGTGCTGCTCTTCGTCTACGGGGCCGCGGGTGCGATGGGCAACGCCGTGGTCGGCCGGATCACCGACCGCTTCGGTTCGAGCGTCGGCATCGTGGGATCGCTGCTGCTGCTCACCGCCGGGCTGGCGTTCCTGCCGCTCGCGAGCGGTTCGCTGGTGGCGACCGGGGCGCTGCTGGTGCTGTGGGGCCTCGGCGGCTGGGGGATCATGCCCGCCGTCCAGCACCGGCTGATCTCGCTGACCCCGACCGGCGCCGCCGTGGTGATCGCGTTCAACTCCTCCGCGCTCTACCTGGGCATGGGCCTCGGCGGGATCACCGGCGGCGCCGTCGCCGCGCAGTGGGACTGGTGGGCGCTGGGCCCGGCATCGGCCGTCGTCGCCGTCCTCGCCCTCGGTCTGTTCTGGCGGATGCCTACCACTCCGGCCGCAGAGCCGGTCGGGGTTCCGAAGCAGGCAACCGCGTCCGAGCGTGAGGTCGTGCCCGCGTAACTCGGGCAGGAGCGAACGGACCGTTCACGCCGTCCAGCGAAACGGTCCGTTCGCTCCACCCCCAGATCTCAGAGCAGCAGCGGGAGCTTGTTCACGCCGGTCATCGTCGGAGCGGGCATGAACTCCGGCGGCGTGCCGGGATCGGTCCGCAGGTTCGGGAACCGGTCCAGCAGGATGTTCAGCGCGACGCGGCCTTCCAGCCGGGCCAGCGGCGCGCCCAGGCAGAAGTGGATGCCCCGGCCGAAGGCGATCTGCGGGTTCGGATCGCGGGTCACGTCGAAGACGTCCGGGTTCTCGAATTCCCGGGGATCGCGGTTGGCCGCCGCGACCCACATCAGCACCACCTGATCGGCGGGGATGATCTGCCCGCCCAACTCGGTGTCCTTCCAGGTCGCCCGCGACACCGCCGCGAACGGGCTGAAGAAGCGCAGCGACTCCTCGATGGCCTTGGGCACCAGCGACCGGTCCTCGCGCACCTTCGCGAACTGCTCCGGGTGCGCGTCCAGGCACAGGACCGTGTTGCCCAGCAACATCGTCGTGGTGATGTGCCCGGCGATGAGCAGCACCATCGCGAAGTTAGCCACTTCGCCGTCGGTGAGCCGCACCCCGTCGACCTCGGCCTCGACCAGCTTGGTCAGCAGATCTGCCCGCGGCTGCTCCCGCCGCTCCTGGGCGTGCTCGATCAGGTAGTTCGTCAGCTCCTGGACCTGCTCCAGGGCACGGGCGAAGTACTCCTCCTGCTCCTTGGTCTGCGCTTTGATCGAGACCTTGTTGGAGCTGTTGAACATCGCGTCGACCCACTTCTTGAACAGCCCCCGGTCGCTGCTCGGCACGCCCAGCAGCTCGGCGATCACGATGACCGGCAGCGGGTAGGCCAGGTCCGCGACCAGCTCGGTCCGGTCGGTGACCGCATCGAGCAGTTCGTTGGTGAGCCCGGCGATGCGCGGCTCGAGGTCCGCGACGACCTTCGGGGTGAACGCGTGGCTGACCAGCTTGCGCAGCTTGTTGTGGTCCGGCGGGTCCATCTGCACGAGGTTGCCCTCGCTGGAGAACTGCTTGCCCAGGTCGGGGATGAGGCGCTGGGTGTTGGAGGAGAAGGCGGTGTGGTCGCTCAGCGCCTGCACGATCTCGGGGTAGCCGTAGACGTTCCAGAGGCCGGCCTCCGGATCGTGCTGCACGGGCTGGTCGGGGTGCACGCCGCGCAGCCAGAACTGCGCTTCGTTGATTCCCCAGGTGTCGGCGAGGGTCGTCATCTGTTGCCCCTTTCCACGGGTCGAGCGGCGGGATCAGCCCCGCTCGGATTCCGGGTCGGCGTAGATCCGCTCCCGGTAGGACGTGTTCAACTCGTCGAACAGGTCGGCGATCTCGGCCGCGGCCGACGCCAGTGAGGCGGGGTCGGGGTCGAGGTCGGGTTCGAAGGCGTGCTGGACGGTGTGCGCCAGGACGTCCGCCGCGGCCTCGTCGTCCAACGACGCGAGGCCCGGCTTGATCGAGCCCATGGTGTAGAAGCCGGTGGTCGTCGCGTTGATCGCGTAGACCAGGTGCGGGACGTCGTCGCGCACCAGGCCGTGCTTGCTGACCAGCGCGAAGTAGCGGTCGGTGATCTCCTGTTCCCTGGCCCGCGCCGGGGAATTGGTGAGGCTTCCGAGCAGCTCCGCGTCCGCGGTGACCAGCGCGCGCAGCAGCGGGCGGCGTTGGGTGGCGAGGAACGCGGTGCGCAGGAAGCGGTGCGGTTGGATCTCCCGCGGATCGCGCCGCAGGTCGGCCGCCAGCTCGATGATCAGCTCCGCCGACGCGCGCAGGATGAGCGCTTCGAACAGCCGCTCCTTGGTGCGCCAGTGCAGGTAGACGGTGCCCTTGCCGATGCCGGCCTGGCGGGCGACGTCCTCGATGGTCACCTTCCGGTAGCCCAACCGGATCATGAGCTCACCGGCCGCGTCGAGGATGCGGTCGGCTCGTTCGGTCGGCTGCGGCACGGGACACCTCCGGTGACTTCGTGACCGGATTTGAAAACTGGTCATCCGGTCATGGGGAAACGGTAGCCCGGTGCGCGGCGCACGACAAGATCGCTGGAACGTGTTAACGCGATCCTGACGCCCTGCGGGCTCCACGCGTCGGGCTTAGGTTCAGCGAGGCGGTGTGTAGCCCCAGGACTTATCCCGCAACCCCGAAGGGAGCACCATGGGTATTGGTGACTTCGCGGACAAGATGAAGGACCTGGGCCAGGAGCACGGGGACAAGATCGGGCAGGGGCTCGACGCGGCCGCGGACAGGGCCAAGGAGAAGTTCGGCCACGAAGACCAGATCGACGGCGCCGTGGAGAAGGGCAAGGAGTTCCTCAGCGGCGGAGAGTCGAAGCCGAAACCCGGCTGGCGGTAGACAGCAGAACATCGCCGCCCGACCCACGCTGCGGCACGGGACCTGGTGAGGGCCGTCCCGTTGCGGCAGTGGTCGGAGCGGATCATGGAGAGGCCGCCCCACGCACAGGGCGGCCTCTCTTCATGTCCAAAACCCCTCGGCCCGCGGCATCAGGCGCCCGTCGCCCAGCCTGACCACAGTTTCAATTGAAACTGTGATCCGCTGTGGGTGGGATTTACAGTTTCAATTGAAACTGTGGTTCCCGTGGCGTGTCGGTGCCGGACATGCCGATGTGTGTCGGGTGCCGGACACGCCGATGGTTGTGGACAGGTGCCTCCGCCTGTGGAGAACTTCCGCAATTTCAATGAGGTGATCTCAGTGGAATGGGGAGGGCTGGGGGCCTGAAGGCGATGTGGGCGTGGGGTCCTGGTAGAAGAAGGTCTCACCACAAGATCATTCT